>CAZXHW010000402.1:0-7330 GCA_964639915.1 uncultured Heliomicrobium sp. | reverse complement strand
GGCCGATTTGTGGCGGTAAGCCATCGTCTGCCCGTTCAATCCGCAGAACGTACAGTGATGTTTTTCGCCCCACCAACAACCGCGCGATGTTTCGAACAAAAGCGTCGGCGATTGGGAAGGCTGAAGAGAGCTTTGCGCTAATTGCGCAAAATAATCGTCATAATCGGGGATCGGCAGCACGTCCAGGTTTTCTATCTTCGGCGTATTCACCAACGTCTCGGTTGTCGTCGGCAGCAATGGCAATTCAGAGCGCGACTGGCAATAAACGCCGGGCAAATTCTCCACGGCTTGGCCACGCAACACTTGTTGTACCAATTTGGGAAAGACTAGATCGCCTTCCCCGGATACCACAGCATCCACAAATCTGAACTGACGACTCAATTCCCGCCCCATTGAACCTTCGCAATTGGCTCCGCCAAAAACAATGAAGGTATCAGGACAACGCAGTTTGATTCGCCGAGCCAGTGAAAGGGCTGCAACATGCTGTTGGAAAGTGCTGGTAAATCCCACGACAGGAGAGGGAGATTCGGTTATGCGATCCAGGCATTCTTCCAGAAAGGATTCCACCTGGCCGCGCGCGCGAAGGATTTCGCGGATCAAGTTTTCTGGCAACGGAGCGGAGGAACTGTTGCCCAAAATGGTTTCTATATATTGCTGTGTTCGCTGCTCACTCTCTGGCTGATCCGCGAATAGCGATTGGGAAAAAATCCATTCTCCCACCAGTTGGTAAGGAATCATTTCATCGCAGATTCTGTGGTACGCCTGCTCGCTAATCAGTTCAGCAAAACGAAACGTGAAATGGAATGTCCGGGCTGAAATGCCGATGCGATTCAAACCCGCTTGCAATAATCCTAGTCCGATTGAAGGCGCATACAAATGACCGAATGGCATATTGATCAGTAAAACATCCGTTCCCGCTTTCATGGCTTTTTCTCCCAAGGGTTCAATTTGACTGGTTGTTTCGGCGCAGCAAGGCCTTGTATCTGGAGTCGGATCGCAAACGGTCAAACATCGAGTCAGTGCTCACTCCAAGAACCCAAGGAGAGTGCGCCTGATAAAGCTTTTCCAGCCAGGCAAAGGCCTGATCTGGTTGCTCCAACGCCGTGTAAGCGGCCGCGATGAAAAGCGACACCTCGTGCGACATTTGTTGTTGATTCGGCGATTTTTCCAGTTGATTGAGGATGGTCCGCGCTTCGTCCTTTCTTCCGGCAGTGGCGTAAACATATGCGGATGTGGCCAAGAAATTCGGATCCTCTTTGTGCAATTGCCGGGCGTCGTTGATCACAGCCAAAGCTTCTTTATACATACCTTTCTGAGAATAAACTTGCGCAAGCGCCAATTGCGTCGGGAAAAAAGCCGGTTCCAGTTCCAGCGCTTTTTGAAGAGCCGCCAGCGATTGATCGTAATGACGCGCGTAATAATAAGCCCGGCTAAGGTTCAGATTGGTAATGAGCGAGAGCGGATCCAATTCCAGCGCTTTTTTCGTCAGCGGAATCGCTTCTTCAACTCGTCCCAATGCTTCCAGCAAGTAGCCGTATCCGCTTAGCGCGCCAGAGGAATTGGGTTTGAGCTTAAGCGCACGCTGAAATTCGGACTCTGCCGCCGACCAGTCCCATCGGTAGCCATATTTCACCGTTGCCAGTGAAACATGGCCTTCGGCCAAATTGTCATCGAGCGCAATTGCCTTTTGAGCCGCCTCTTCCGCCTTGGGCATCATTTCGAGCGGAGAAGATTCATTGGCCCCGAGCGCATAATAAGAAATAGACAGCGCAGCGTAAGCCAGCGCGTAATTCTCATCCTTTGCGATTGCCTGATTGAAATACTCAACGCTTTTATTGAAACCATCCAGGGTCAATTTATTGAAATGATAGTTGCCTTGCAGATACATCTCATAAGCTTCCGAATTTTTCGTGTTGCCACTACTAACGCGAGCACGCTCTTCATTGGTCAACCGCAATCGCAGATTGGAGAAAATTTCTTGCGAAATGTTGTTTTGTAATAGCAACATTCCTGAAAGCGGGCTGTTGTATTCCTTGCTCCAGATTCGGCTGTTGTCGTGGGCATCAATCAGTTCAAGGTTAATGACCAGATTCGTCCCTCGCTTGATGACCTGCCCGACAAGCAATGCTTTGACTTTGAACTTCTGCACGACTTCTACCGGATCGGCATCTTTTCCTTTGTAATGAAAGACGGATGCGCGCGAAGTGACCTTCAGTCTTGGCAATCGTGAAAGATTGTTGATCAAACTTTCGATAATTCCATCCGTCAGATATTCAAATTCGGGTTCGACTCCCCGCGTGGTCAGCGGCATTACCGCAATGGAATCAATTGCTGCCGGGCTGATGGAATACCAGTACGCGCCCAGAGCAAGTGAAATAAAGACAGTCGCTGCAATAGCCACAAGGGCCAGTTTTCGAAATCGTGATCGGAGGGTGCGCGGGGCGACAGGAAGAGCAGGCTGGGCACTGTTCGTCTGGCTTTCACGCGCTGGCGGCAGGATGGCAGTTTCAGCCAGCAAATGGCTGCCAGTGTTTTTTTCGCCTTCTCCACTGAACATCCTTGGTGTGTCTGTGTTCAGGCTTTCTGCTTCGTATTCCAATCGCCGTTTGAGCTTTTTCAAGTCCGACAATAAATCGTTGGCAGATTGATATCGTTGCTCGCGGTCTTTGACCAGCAGCTTTGCCAGCATTCGTTCCAGGTCCGGCGGTGGATTAGTAAGCAATTGGCTGAGCGGTGATGGTTCGTGGTGCAGGATGGCGACGAAAACCTCCGGCGCAGAAGCGCCTCGAAACGGCGCGCGCTGTACGAGCATTTCATACAGCACGACCCCCAGGCTCCACAGATCGCTGCGCGCATCAGCTTTCTCTCCACGCGTTTGTTCCGGAGACATATAGGCAACTGTTCCCAGAATTGATCCTGGCGCAGTTTCAGCCGGCACCGTGGGAGCTTGGGAATCCATGGGAAGCAACCGACTGTTCTGTGTCACGCCTGCCAGTCCAAAATCCAGAACTTTGATGAACCCGTCAGGACGCTGCATGATGTTTTCGGGCTTGATGTCGCGGTGGACTATGCCTACGGAATGCGAAGCGGCCAGCGCATTGGCCGTTTGAATTACGATATCCAGTGCTTCAACCACAGGCACCTGGCCGCGCTTAATGCGTGCGCGAAGCGTTTCGCCTTCAACAAATTCGGTGGCGATATAATGAATGCCTTCACTCTCGCCGATTTCATGTATCGTAACGATGTTTGGATGGTCGGTAGCGCTGGCTGCTTTGGCTTCGCGCTCGAATCGGTGCAAACGGTCGGGGTGAGTGGCAAATTCGGTTGGCAACAGTTTAAGCGCAATTTTTCGTCCAAGTTTTTGATCTTCGGCCAGATAAACTTCGCCCATTCCACCAGCACCAATGCGAGACAAGATTCGATAGTGACCTAGCCTGCGCCCAATCATCGCTGCTTCTTTTTCTTCAATCACCAACTTGGCCGCCGCCCCGGTTGCGGGATCCATCAGAAAGCTTCCCGCTTCATCATTGGCTACAAGCAATTGCCTGACCTCGCGCAGCAACTCGTCGTCTTGGGCGCAGGCTTCACGTAAAAAAGGCTCGCGTTGATGTGGCTCCAGTTCCAATGCCGCGTGATAGAGGCTGCTGAGTTGTTGAAACTGTTTCAGGGTCATAGGAAAGCCGGTTATCAGCGGGTTTTGAAGTGGCGACCGGAATCTGAGACTCGATAGAATGACGCAAATCAGGAAGTATTTTTCAGGCTTGGCGCATGAGAACCCGCCTGATTTGCCACTTATTTCCCAGATGCGGCTGGGCTTCGATTCTTGTGATGAATACTTACGGTAAGACCTGTCCGACGATCTGGAAGTTACACTGTGACAATTGACGCGTCAACAAATTGAACCGTCAATCGGATTCGGCATTCGCGTGATTGGCCGATTCAATGGTCGCTGTGTGAACATCGAAGGTGTTTCCCACATGATCAAAATCGTTTCCGATGGCACTTAATTCAGTTCAGCGGAATCGGTGATGCTTTTCAGCCGCTGGTACAGCCAGACGCGAGCAAAATTCCAATCGCGCTCCACGGTGGCGTGCGAAATGCTCAGCACTTCGGCTGTTTCTTCGATGGTCAGCCCGGCGAAAAACCGCATTTCGATGATCTGGCAATGGCGCGGTTTGATGGCGGCCAATTCGGTCATGGCTTCATCCAAGGCCAGCAAATCCAGATTTGGTTGATGGCCAAAACGATCCGCTTCGCTAAGCGAAAGGGAATAATTGCCTCCGCCGCGTTTTGCCGCCCTGGCCTGACGCGCGTAATCCACCAGCAAATCGCGCATGATTTTGGCCGCCAAGCCAAAAAACTGCGCGCGGTTTTGCCAACTGGTGTGCTCTTGGTTGACCAGCTTCACGTACGCTTCATGAACCAGCAGCGTTGGCTGGAGCAGGGACTGGTCCCGGTTGCGACGCAAATAGCTTTGCGCCAGCCGCCGAAGCTCGTCGTAAACCATTGGCATCAATCTGTTGAGTGCAGAAGGGTCACCTTCGCTCCATTGCAGCAACAATTGAGTAATGCCTTCGTCCATCGGAGGACCCCTTTTTTAGCCGGAATACAGGTGTATGTTGCCAATTCGAAATCAATGCGAACTGGTTTCTTGCCAAGTTTATGAATCTATTCGGAAAGGATGAATGCTCAATCACGAAATTAGCATTGTGCCGCGATGAGCGTCAAGAAATTGGGTGAGCAACTGCGGTCAGAATGAAGAGTATTTACAGGGATTGGTGATCATTGTGGCTGAGGTGATTCGGAGAGGGAAAAGGACGCTGATCAGTTGCCCGTTAATGACAGTTCAATTTGTCTGTATTGGTGCTCAATTCTTCGATCTTTTTGGCCAGCGTCCTGCCGCAAACCAGAACTGTTCCATCCACCAGTTCGACGAAGTGCAAGTGGCCTTCTTCTATCCAGTGATAAATTTTGCGGCGGCTGCATTGGCATAACGTGGCTGCGCGTTCGGCGGTGATCAAGCCGACTTTGCCTTTGCATTGGTCACAGCAAGATGGCTCCTGTCGTTCATCGCGCCGAATTTTTTGATTGGCAGAAGGCGTGCTCTGGATTTGGGTTTCTTTGACTGGCATCAACATTTCAGTTTCCGTTCTGTAAAAGGTTGCGCATCGCCCTCATAGGTCTTGTTGGTTCGCGCAACACGTATTTTGATTTTCCCTTCTACTCGCTTAACCGTGCTTTCCGGCTGAAACCCCTCACCGCACGGCGATTATTTTGAAAACGGTGTCGGACAATTAAAGCCGCGTCGGAAAAGAGAGGGATTTTCTGCCAACCCGCTGGCGATGATCGAAGCGGCTGTGATATACAGCGCCCGCGTTTTTCCTCAACTGACTTCAATGCTGCCAGACCAAGTAAAACTTTTTGGGAGATCCAGGCGATGGAACTTGGAAAGATCGTTCAGTGTGTAATTCATCCCGGCATCGGCATTGCGCGCGTCGGCAACAGTCCAACTGAATACTTCATCGGGCCTGAAACGCCCACAATGCCGGCAGTGACTTCGGACGGACTTTTCAAAGACGCGCAGGGGAGAATTCGCCGACAAGTCGCCAAGTTCCGCATTTACGGCCTGGACGCCGATGGCAACGTCGTCAAAGAACTGACTGCCGACGATGCTGACATCAACTGGACGGTGCATCTGGCCAATAAAAAAGCCATCTGGTTCGATTTTGAATCTGCGCTGGACATTCCCACGGCGCAGCCGACGACACGCCGTAACGCAAAGTTCGCGGGTGATCGAGCAGAATTGTTGATTGATCCGGGACCGCGCTCTGTCGCAGGGAAAAACGCGCAGGCGGCATTTGATACCGGCAAATTTCTGGGCGCGACGGTTCCGCTGGGAGAAATCAAAACCGATGATGTTGGCAATCTGCTGGTGTTTGGCGGCTTCGGCACCTCAGCTTCGCCAACGAACAAACCGATCACGGGCTTCAACAACATCGAATGGTATGACGACGTTTCAGACGGGCCGGTCAGCGCCACAGTCACAATTGGCGACCAGCCAATTTCTGTTACTTCAGCCTGGGTAATCGTCGCTCCGCCGGATTACGCGCCGGGCATCAAATCCGTAGTGACGATGTATGACATCGCGTATCAGGTTGCTGTAGAGCAGCGATGGATTAAACCGCCCGACGAAATTTCCTTCACCGAAAACATCTATCCGATCTTCGAGCGGTTCACGAACTTGCAATGGGTCAACAACGGCTTCTACCTGGATTTTGGCTGGGGATCGCCCGGAGATTTTTTGTCGTCGGAAAACCTGTCGCGGCTTTCCAGCAATGCGCCGGAATCGAAACCGCTGCGAGAAAAGATTTTCAATTCATTCCGAAATCCTGATTACAAAGAAACCCAAGCACATGCGCTACCACCGTTTTATGGTGATGGCGTTGCAGACATTCCGCTGGATGGAAATCCGCGCAACTGGCTGGCGGTAACGCACGTGCAATACGAATGGCTGCGGCAATGGGCGGCGGGCGAATTCCGACCGGGCTTCGATCCTGAACTGGTCAAACCCCGCACGCTGGACGAATTGCCACTGGCAGATCGTCCGCACGCACTGGACAAAGCCGCACTGGATTTTTGTTTGGGCGGAGCATTTCATCCCGGCTGCGAAGCGACCTGGCCGATGCGTCACGATGTGCTTTACTCCGGTCCTTTCAGAATCAAACCGCTCTTGCAGGACAAATCCAAACATCATGGCTTGGTGTTGACGCCGGAAGTCGCTGTTTCTGATGATGGCCCGATCAACGGCAGTTTGCCCGGCGACCTGACACGCTGGATGGTTTTGCCCTGGCAAGCAGATACGGCAAGTTGCGGCGCGGGCTATGAACCACAGGTCAATCCGTTCTTTCCGACGTTCTGGCCTGCGCGAGTTCCCAATCAAGTTCTGCCCGAGATGCACTACCGTCAGGCGATTGACCCGGAAGCCAGCGAAGTTCAAAGGTTGAAACAATTCAGTTTGCGACTGGATTGGCTGCGCGATCTGTTGTATCTGACGCAGACTGGACCGATTGAAAAGATCAATCAGTTTCTGGCTGACTGGAGCAAGGTTGGCGTCGTGACGCGGCAGGAAATTCCGGAAGGCAATTCGTTGCTGCCGCCAGTCGTTCACGTTGAAATGCAAAACGAGTTGATCGAAAAACCGGACGGCAGGTTTGCGGAGATTCATCCGTTGGAATACCGATGATAGATCGCGTGGCAATCATTGGCGGTGGCCCGGCTGGCGCGGTGGCAGCTTTGGAATTGGCCAAAGCGGGAAAGTCCGTCCTTGTCA
>CAZXHW010000401.1:0-7340 GCA_964639915.1 uncultured Heliomicrobium sp. | reverse complement strand
GCGCCGTCAAAACGCACAATCCCATAATGATTGCCGCAAACACCAAACTCAGCTTAACGGTCGGGGAAAGCTCCGCGCGCAAGGAAGAAGCAGGAACTCCGGCGATGATGTTGGCGAAGGGCTTGTTATCCAGATTCAGCGCCCAACTCATTTCGTAAACATTGTCGTGCCGCCACAATTCCCAGAGCTGTTTGTACCAACGAGTGGATTCAAATTGCTCCATTGGAAAGACTTTGCCAGATTGCCGAAGCGGATTGATCGGGTTGGATTGCGCAATGATCGCTCCATCGCTGGCAACGATTGCCGCATACGCAAAGTCAGTGGTGTCGTTGACGTTTGTTTTGATCAGCGTTCGAACGTTTTCGTCGAAGCTGATGGCGGATCGCTGATCTTCCAGCGGATGAGTATTGATTGCTTTCTGGGCAAAGGAAGAGAGAGGGTCAGCGACTTTTTGAAATGCTTCGCGCTTGGCCGTTGTATGCGCATTTAACAGGCGCGCAATGTTAAAGCACAGCAGCGTTGCAGTGGCGATTAAAACCAGTGAAATGATTACGGTTAAGTGCCGGGTACGGACACTTGGTTCCCAACTCATGCAGATTGCTCGTAATTTCAGAAAAAGCAGAAGGGCAAAAGCAAATGCCGCAGCCTTCGTCTGAAAGAAATCATCTGTTCCCAGATAACCTAAAAATCCGGTTTTGGGCACAGGCCATCAAGTAAAACGATATTTCAATATCCTGGTGGGAGGAGTTATGCATTTGGGGCTTGTGGTTGTGTGTCACAACTTTGGGCTTGTCTGACTCTTTTTCGTCAGAATCATATGGTGATTTAAGTCAGCAATTGTCGTTCAAAACACCCGCTCACATGCTGACGACGGCGCTAACTTTAGATTATGTCAGGATTTGGCGCAAGGGCTTTCTGAAAGTGGCATTCTGTGCTTGCTGGGCGTGCCAAGTCATCCTCAGTATGGTAGAAGCAATTTTGAAGATTTCACCCGGAGGAAATGCAATGCATTTGGACGAACCACGCCTAAAACCACTTTCGGATGACCAACTGGATGAAGAGGCATTACGAGTACTGGAAAGCTCGCGAATGCGAGGGAAGGTGTTCAACATCTTTCGCACACTGGCCCATCACCCAAAGTTACTGGAGCGATGGATGGTGTTTGGCTCTCACGTGTTGGGCAAATCCACTTTGCCGCCGCGCGAACGCGAAATGGTGATTTTGCGGATCGGCTGGCTTTGTCGCAGTGAATACGAATTCGGCCAACACGTTTTGATTGGCAGAAGAGCGGGTTTGACTGACGAAGAAATTCGCCGAATCAAAGACGGCGCGGACGCCGAAGGCTGGAGCGAACTTGATCAAGCGATGCTCAGGGCTGTGGACGAACTTCATGCCGAAGCCTTCATCAGCGATCCGACCTGGAAAAAGCTGGCTGAGCATCTTTCGGCTCAGCAACTGCTTGATCTGATTTTCGCAGTTGGGCAATACAACCTGGTTTCAATGGCGCTCAATACGCTGGGTGTGCAACGAGATGAAGGCGTTCCGGGATTCGACATTTGACGAAATTCGATGGGTCGCCGATACATTCCACAATTTCTGCTGGCAATTTTCTTTCAAGCTTTCGTTGGAGACACTAAACAATGAATGGTCTTCCCCAGGCCCCCGCTGAACCTTCCGCGCCAAAAACGGGAAAGCTTCGCCGCTTGCTGATGTTACTGATCGCACTGCTGGGCTTAATTGCAGCCGCAGTGCTGGTCATCGGAATCATAGAGTTTCCGGAAGATCGCCCGCCCGCCGGGTACATCAATGGGAATCCTGGAAGCGGAGGCTTGCGACGTCCGTTTCCGGCGATGAATCAACGAGCCAACAATCCGACGACTCCGGAGAAAACCGAGCTTGGCCGCTTGCTCTATTTCGATCCGATCCTTTCCGGTGACAACACACAATCCTGCGCAACTTGCCATCATCCTGATCTGGGTTTCAGCGATGGGCGGTATACTTCGATGGGAGTCGGCGGGAAAGGAGCCGGCCAGGATCGCATCGGCGGCAAATCGCTTCGCCGAAATTCTCCGACGATTTGGAATGCCGCATACAGCCACAAGCTTTTCTGGGATGGCCGAGCCAGCGACCTGGAAGATCAGGCGCGTTCGCCGATCACTGCTGCCGATGAAATGAATCAGAAGCCGGAAGAACTGTTGGAAGAACTGAAGAAGATTCCAGAGTATGTGGCCATGTTCGACAAGGCTTTTAGCGGAGCAAACAGTTCGGGGGTAACGTTCGACAATGTGAATAACGCCGTTGCGGCTTTCGAACGAACGCTCATCAGCAACAATTCGCCCTTTGATCGGTACGCCGCCGGAGACACAACGGCGCTGACCGCCGAACAGCGCAGAGGTTTGACGCTGTTTCGTTCGTTGAAAACCCGCTGTTTTGAATGTCACGGCTTTCCAACGTTTGCCAATCCGGATTTCAAAGTCATCGGGGTGCCGCCAATGCTTGGCCAGTACAGGCAGCCGGACGATTTAGGCCGCGCTGAGGTCGAGGGCGGCGAACCGTACAAACATGCTTTCAAGGTTCCAACGCTGCGCAATATCGCTTTGACCGCGCCGTACATGCACAACGGGCGCTTTTTGACGCTGGAAGATGTCATCAACTTTTATGCTACGGGCGGCGGACACGGCAATGGAATGGATCTGAAAAACATTGATGACAAAATTCGCCGTTTCCCCATCATTGCACAAGAACGAAACGATTTAATTGCCTTCCTGCACTCACTGACAGACGAATCGAACATGCCGGAGTTTCCCGAAAAAGTTCCTTCCGGTTTGCCGGTCGTCCCGCGCTTGAAGCCAAGTATCAAACCGTCGGCGTTGGCAGCAAAAAATCCTGCCAGCTTTACGGCTACGCCAACTCAGGCTCGGCGCGATCCGACAACCTGGCGCATCAAGCCCGGCGAATCCATTCAGTCTGCTCTCGACCGTTCAATTGCCGGAGACACGATTGAGATTCATCCTGGAACATATAACGAAACGCTGCTGATTGATGTGGACAACATCACAATTCGCGGCGTGATCGAAAACAACCAGCGAGCAGTGCTGGACGGAAAAAACATTTTGACCGACGCGGTCATTACGTCCGGTCACCATTTCACCATCGAAGGGGTGATGATCAAAGATTACGTCAGCAACGGCATCACTGTACACGGGGCCAGCGACGTTACGTTCCGCGACTTGATCGTCGAAAACACAGGTTTGTATGGCGTTTATCCGGTCGAATCAAAAGGCGTTCTGGTGGAAAACTGCAAGCTGACCAGGATCAAAGATGCCGCAATTTATGTCGGCCAATCGCGCGACATCATCGTTCGCAACAACGAATGTTATGGAAACGTCGCGGGCATCGAAATCGAAAACAGCGTCAACTCGCTGGTCGAAAACAATTACCTGCACGACAACACGGCAGGAATCCTGGTTTTTCTGCTGCCGAACAATCCTTCGAAAGTCGGCAGCGATCACAAAGTCTGTAACAATCGCGTTTTCAACAACAATCACGCAAACTTCGGCGATCCAAACGCCATCGTCGGTAAGCTGATTCCCGGAACGGGAATGTTGATTATGGCTGCTGACCGTACGGAAGTGACCGCCAACGAAATTCGCGGCAACGATTCATTTGGTTTGGCGGTTGTAGGTTTGGCCGTGGCCTTTCCGAAAGGCACCGCTTTTGACGTTGGCGCGATTCCGGAAAGCAATCGAATTTATGGCAACACCTTTGCCGACAACGGACGTAATCCCGCCGGACTGGTCAAAGAAATTGGCGCGAAAAATTGCGATATCTTTTGGGATGGCAGCGGCTGGAACAATTCGTTTGAACAGTTGGGAGTAAAGACCATCCCGGCGATTTTGCCCAATTCAGACTGGCCAAATCCGTTGCGCCGCGCTTTTACGCGCGGATTCATTTTTCTTCGTGACAGGTTGCTGTAAGTGGTGAAAGCCCGGCTCGTGACAGGAGAAGCGAGTTAGTGATGCTCCGCTCCGGGGAGTTCCGTGGCAAACCGAATCCCAATCCCGTCCGGTCCTACCAAGGTGAAATCCCGCAGGCCGTAATACCGGTCGCCAATTTCCCGAAAGATGCGCGCACCCATTTCTTTGGCCAGCTCACGATAGTCGTCCACGTTCGGAACCATGATCCGAATGTTGGCCATGGGAAAGGGAGGTGGGGATGGCATCTGTTTGAATTCTTCCAGCATCAGCCGCGAATCTTCCCAAGCCAGTTCGGCAAACGCTGGTTCCTGCCGCAACAGTTTGAAGCCCAGCTTTTGATAAAACGCCAGCGAAAGCCTCAAATCGCGGACATAGATTTCGACGACAAGTTGTTCGTCGGCGGGAACATAGTTTTTCATAAGGCGAATCCTTTCAAGAATTGCGACGGCAAAACGGCGCGATTATACTCCGCGCGGTTCAAGCGAACAGCGGAAGCTCGCAACTTGCCTTCTAAAATCTTTGCGGAAGATTGTCAGAAACAATCAGGTAGCCATTTATGTCAAACCAAACTTCAAATTATGTAGACGTCTTGATCGTAGGCGCGGGGCTTTCCGGAATCGGTGCAGCCTGTCATTTGCAGCGCGAATGTCCGAATAAAAGCGTGGCCATTTTGGAAGGCCGCTCGACGCTAGGAGGTACCTGGGATCTGTTTCGTTATCCGGGCATTCGCTCGGATTCGGATATGTACACGCTGGGTTATAAATTCAAGCCCTGGAAAGACGCCAAAGCCATTGCCGACGGCCCTTCGATTTTGAACTACATTCGCGAAACTGCCTCCGAACATAACATCGAGAAAAAGATTCGCTTTAACCAGAAAGTTGTCAAAGCGTCATGGTCCAGCGAAACCGCACGCTGGACAGTCGAAAGCCGCCATAGCGAAACCGGTGAAGCTTCCGTCATGGCTTGCAACTTTTTGATGATGTGCAGCGGGTACTACAGCTACGACGCGGGGTACACACCGGACTTTCCAGGCGTCCAGCAATTCCAGGGAACGATCATTCATCCGCAAAAATGGCCGGAGAATCTGGATTACTCTGGCAAACAAGTCGTCGTGATCGGCAGCGGAGCCACCGCCGTGACGCTGGTTCCGGCGATGGCCGAAACCGCTGGACACGTGACGATGGTGCAACGTTCACCGACCTATATGGTCTCGCTGCCTTCGTCGGATGCCGTCGCGAACGCCTTGCGCCGCATTTTTCCGGAAAGCGTTGTGTACATACTGACGCGCTTGAAAAACACGCTGTTTGGAATGCTGATTTATCAGTTGTCCCAGCGACGACCGGAACTGGTGAAGCGCTGGATCAAGGACAAGTTGCAAAAAGAGCTTGGTCCGGATTTTGATGTTGATCGCCACTTTACGCCGCCGTACAACCCCTGGGATCAGCGAATGTGTCTGGTTCCCGACGGCGATATGCTGATTGCGCTGCGCGAAAAGCGCGCTTCCATTGTGACGGATTTGATTGATTCATTCACTGCCACTGGAATCAGGCTGAAATCTGGCCAGCATCTGGACGCCGACATTATCATCACAGCCACTGGATTAGAGTTGGTTGCGCTGGGAGGCGCTTCGCTGGTGGTAGATGGTCAGCCGGTGCAACTGAATAAATCAGTCAATTACAAAGGTTGCATGTTGACCGGCCTCCCGAATCTTTCGTTTGTCTTCGGCTACACCAACGCTTCGTGGACACTGAAAGCGGATTTGCTGTGCGCGTATGTCTGCCGGTTGCTCAATTACATGGACAAACATGGGTACCAGCAAGTCACGCCGCGGCTGAATGATCCGACGGTCAAAGACTTACCACTTCTTGATCTGACTTCGGGCTACATCCAACGCGCGATGGACAAGTTCCCTCGGCAAGGTTCCAAGCTGCCTTGGCGGCTTTACCAAAATTACTTTTTCGACACGCTGATGATTCGCTTCGGCTCCATCAAGGATGATGCGCTGGAGTTCAAACGAGCAGAATCGCCTGCAACAGTTGGCGAAGTGGCGACAGCCTAAGCCAATTAGTGCGTTTGGCTTGAAAGGCCGAACGGGAGGGAAGTGGGATTGCCGATGTTGATAAATAAGAAATGCCACTTTTCACGCCGACAATTCATTGCCAGTGCAAGTGGAATGGCGTCATTTGCTGGGCTGCAACCCTGGCAGGTAGCTGTGCAGAATTCATCTACCGCGAAAACGCGGCTCATTCTGCTTGGAACAGGCGGCGGACCTCGCCCTCGCAAGAATAGCTTTTCATCTTCCCAAATCATCCTCATCAATAATGCGGCTTACGTTATAGATTGCGGCAATGGCGTGGCGATCCAACTGGCGCGGGCTGGCGTGCCGCTTTCCACGTTGCGAAACCTCTTCATTACGCATCAGCATTCTGACCATAACGCTGATTACGGCAACCTTTTACTGCTAGCCTGGACAAGCGGATTGCAAACGCGTGTGGATTCCTGGGGGCCGCCGCCGCTGACGCGTATGACTCGCTTGTTCTTCGAAATGAACGCTTACGACATCAAAACGCGCATTGCCGACGAAGGCAAGGTTCCGCTGTCTCCACTCGTGCATACACACGAACTGGTAAAGGCAGGAACCGTCATGCAGGATGAGAACGTCACAGTAAAGTGCGCGCTGGTTGACCATCCACCTGTGAAGCCTGCGTTTGCCTACCGGTTTGATTCGCGCGACAGGTCCATTGTGATTTCTGGAGACACAAAACGCTCTGATGCTTTAATCCAACTCGCGAAGGGCGCTGACGTGCTAGTCCATGAAGCGATGTATGTTCCCGCACTTGAGCGGCTGGCAGCTCGCGCACCCAATGGAGCAGCGCTGAAGAAATCCATTCTGAGCCATCACACTTCAGTAGAAGATGCCGGGCGAGTTGCCGAAGCAGCCGGGGTAAAGACACTGGTGCTATCGCATTTCGTGCCGCCGGATGATTCCGGCGTCACAGACCAAATGTGGCTTGATGGCGCTCGAAGTACATTCAAAGGGCAGGTGATTGTCGGTAAAGATTTGCTGGAGATATAACCCCCCTATGCGCTCAGAAAAGTTTCTACCACCTGAAGTTGAAGTCGTTGCCGCTACACGTGAACAGGAACCGGTGCTGGCGAATTTGTTGCAACTGTATGCGTATGACTTCAGCGAGTTTCTTGAACTGACAACCGGGCCTGATGGCCGTTTTCCCTATCCATGGCTGTCGCTGTATTGGCAGGAAGAGACCCGCTTTCCTTTCCTGGTGAAGGTAGACGGGCACCTAGCCGGGTTCGTGCTGGTATCGAAAGGCTCGCTGATCAGCAAAGACCCGGAAATCTGGG
>CAZXHW010000400.1:0-7342 GCA_964639915.1 uncultured Heliomicrobium sp. | reverse complement strand
TTCGGCAAACCGCACTGATGAAGTTTCAGTTCAGGGCCGACGACGATGACCGAACGTCCGGAGTAGTCCACGCGTTTGCCGAGCAGGTTCTGACGGAAACGGCCTTGTTTGCCTTTCAACGTGTCGGAAAGCGATTTCAGTGGGCGGTTGTTAACGCCACGCAGCACACGGCCGCGACGACCGTTGTCAAACAGCGCGTCAACAGCTTCCTGAAGCATGCGCTTTTCGTTGCGGACGATCACTTCCGGCGCTTTCAATTCCATCAGCTTGGACAAACGGTTGTTGCGGTTGATGACGCGACGATACAGATCGTTCAAGTCAGAAGTCGCAAAACGTCCGCCGTCCAACGGCACCAACGGGCGAAGTTCCGGCGGAAGAACCGGAATCACATCCAGAATCATCCACTCCGGTTTGTTGCCGGATTTACGGAATGAATCAACGACCTTCAGCCGCTTGGAGAACTTGAGTTTCTTCTGCTGGCTGGTTTCGTTCTTCATTTTGTAACGAAGCTCTTCAGCCAGTTCTTCCACGTCAACTCGTTGCAGCAGAGTCTTGATCGCTTCCGCGCCCATTCGGCAAACTTCGTCGGTGAATTTGCCTGGATATTCCTGTTTCAACTGCCGATATCGGTCATCCTGAACCATTTCCCGCTCTTTGAGCGGCAAGCCGAGTTCGTCAATATCTTTTTGATCGGCGATGACGATGTAGTTCTCGAAATAGAGAACCTTTTCCAGCTCGCGCAGCGAAATGTCCAGCAAATGGCCGATGCGCGATGGCAGGCCTTTGAAAAACCACACGTGGGAGCACGGGCTGGCCAGTTCGATGTGACCCAACCGTTCGCGGCGGACTTTGGCTTGTGTGACTTCGACGCCGCACTTATCGCACACCACGCCGCGGTGCTTCATTCGCTTGTACTTGCCGCACAAACATTCCCAGTCTGTGACCGGGCCGAAGATGCGAGCGCAAAACAGACCATCGCGCTCTGGTTTGAACGTTCGATAATTGATAGTTTCGGGCTTCGTGACGTGGCCGTGCGACCAAGAACGAATCTTTTCCGGTGACGCAAGGCTGATGCGAATCGCCTCGAAATCCGGTGTCAGAGTTTTTTCGCCTGAATATCTAAACACAGATTTTCCCTCCAATTGAGAGATGACGGGTGTCAGATGTACAGGTGCCGGAAAATTCTCAGCACCTGACATCTGTCGCCTGACATCTGCCTAAGCTTCCTTCACTTCTCGCTGCCGCAATTCCACGTCAAGGCACAACGACTGAAGTTCGCGTACCAGAACATTGAACGATTCGGGCAAGCCGGGCTCGAAATCCGATTCGCCTTTGACGATGGATTCGTAAATCTTCGAGCGTCCAGCCACGTCGTCCGATTTGCAGGTCAGCAACTCTTGCAGAATGTGGGCTGCGCCGTAAGCTTCCAGCGCCCAGACTTCCATTTCGCCGAATCGCTGGCCACCAAACTGCGCTTTGCCGCCCAGCGGTTGCTGGGTGATCAACGAGTATGGCCCAATCGAGCGGGCGTGGATCTTGTCGTCCACCAAATGCGAGAGTTTGAGCATATAGATGTACCCAACGGTCACTTTTTGCTCGAAAGAGTCGCCAGTAATTCCATCGTAGAGACTGGTTTTACCGGTTGGCCTGACCATTGGTGGCAATCCTTCTTCGTTCAACTTGCTGTCGGCCTGTTCCAGATAACGTTTGATGTCGCCTTCCGTTGCGCCGTCAAAAACCGGCGTGGCAAAACGCATACCCATGACGCTGGCTGCCCAGCCCAAGTGTGTTTCCAGAATCTGGCCCACGTTCATACGCGAAGGCACGCCAAGCGGGTTAAGAACGATTTCAACCGGAGTACCATCGGGCAGATACGGCATATCTTCTTCAGGAAGAATACGCGCGATAACACCCTTGTTACCGTGACGACCGGCCATCTTGTCGCCGACTGATAGCTTGCGCTTCATCGCAACAAAGACTTTTACCATCTTGATGACGCCCGGTGACAGTTCGTCGCCCTTCTTGATCTTGTCAATCTTCTCCTGATAGAGGTGATCGAGAATTGCGATCTGGCGTTCGGTTCGCTGTTCCAGGTCTTTAATTTCTGCGGCCACGTCGCGTGCACCGCTGACTTCAACGCGTTTCAGTGCGCCGATGTCCATGCCTTCCAGCATATCGCGAGTCAGCTTGGCACCTTTTTCCGCAATCGTACGGCCACGGAAAACCAATTCAGATTCCAGCTTGCGACCTTCCAGCAATTCATAAATCCGCTTGTTGCGCTCTTCCTCAACGATTCGGATTTCGTCCTGCAGGTTCTTTTGCAGCTTTTCTTCTTCGGCAGATTCAATCGCCAGGCTGCGAATGTCTTTGTCTTGTCCCTTGCGGGTAAAGATTTTGACGTCAACAACCGTGCCTTCAATGCCGGGCGGGCAGGTCAAACTGGCATCGCGCACATCGCCGGCTTTTTCACCGAAGATCGCACGAAGCAGTTTTTCTTCCGCCGTAAGCTGCGTTTCGCCTTTCGGCGTGACTTTGCCAACCAGAATCGAACCGGGTTTGACGTACGCGCCGATGCGAATGATTCCGCTTTCGTCCAAATCGCGCAGCGCAGCTTCGCCGACGTTTGGAATGTCGCGTGTGATTTCTTCAGGTCCGAGCTTGGTGTCGCGGGCTTCGATTTCCAACTCTTCGATGTGGATCGAAGTGTAGTAATCGTTCTTGACCATCTTTTCAGAGATCAAAATCGCGTCTTCGAAGTTGTAACCGCGCCACGGCATAAAGGCGACCAGCACGTTGCGTCCCAGAGCCAGTTCGCCGCCTTCAGTGCAAGGACCGTCGGCGATGACCTGACCTTTTTCCACACGCTCGCCTTTGCGAACGATTGGCTTCTGGTTGATGCAGGTGTTCTGGTTCGAGCGTTTGAACTTGATCAGCGGATAAATGTCCGCTGTCACTTCACGCGACAGGGTTCCATCCACGTTGTGGTCAACGCGGATGATGATGCGTTCGGAGTCCACAGTATCCACAACGCCGTCGCGGCGGGCGACAACTACAGCTCCGGAATCCTGCGCTGTGACCTTTTCCATTCCGGTTCCGATCAGCGGCGCTTGGGCGCGCAGCAGAGGAACGGCCTGGCGTTGCATGTTCGATCCCATTAACGCACGGTTCGCGTCGTCGTTTTCAAGGAAGGGAATCAAGCTGGCTGCGACCGAAACAAGCTGTTTCGGGCTGACGTCCATAAACTGGGCTTCAGCGCGCGTAGCCAGAATAAATTCGCCTGCTTTGCGAGCGTTGACACGCTCAGCAACCATCACGCCGTCTTTGTCGAGTTCGATGTTGGCCTGGCCAATGATGTATTTGTCTTCTTCCCAGGCTGACAAGTAGAACGGATAAGGTTCAAAAGTCGCCTGCTTTTGACCATCGCCAAGAGCTTTATTGGCTTTTATCCCCTCGTTTTCCGGAATGTGATCGCCCGGCCTGTATGAAGTGTCTCCAGGATTGAGAACCTTGACGTAATCAATCACTTGGCCATCCACCACCTTGCGGTATGGAGATTCGATGAAGCCAAACTCGTTGATTCGCGCAAAGCACGAAAGCGAAGAGATCAAACCGATGTTCGGACCTTCAGGCGTTTCAATCGGGCAAATGCGTCCGTAATGGGTTGGATGCACGTCGCGGACTTCAAATCCCGCTCGTTCACGGCTCAAACCGCCCGGTCCAAGAGCCGACAAGCGGCGTTTGTGCGTGATCTCCGACAAAGGATTGGTTTGATCCATAAACTGCGACAACTGCGACGACCCAAAGAATTCACGCACGGCAGCCGTCACAGGCTTGGCGTTGATCAGGTCACGCGGCATCGCGGTTTGCATTTCGGTGTGAATGGACATTTTCTCTTTTATCGCGCGTTCCATTCTCACCAAACCAAGCCGGAATTGATTTTCCAGCAGTTCGCCCACAGCACGAACGCGGCGATTGCCCAAATGGTCAATGTCGTCGTCGCTGTAAAACACTGTTCGTCCGTCGCGAGTTTTCTGTTCACCAGTCACGCGCTTCAGCTTCAGCACGTAATCAATGACGTCGAAGAAATCCAGTGGCGAAAGCAATGGATCGTCCAGGCGGTCACGCTCCGGTCGTCCCATTTTAATGTTGAACTTCAGACGGCCGACACGCGAAAAATCGAACTTGCGGGCGTCGAAGAACATTCCATGGAAGAGCGATTGCGAAGTTTCCAGCGTCGGAGGATCACCAGGTCGCATCTTGCGGTAAATTTCGATCAACGCTTCTTGCGAAGATTTGATCGTGTCTTTGCGCACGGTCTGGCTCAGCGTGACGCCGATGTCATCCTTGTCCGGGAAGTAGATTTCGAAAGATGTAATTCCAGCATCAACTGCCAGCGCAATCGTTTCAGCCGTGAGCTCTGAATTGCTTTCCGCCAACACTTCGCCGTCCGAGGTGTTGACCAGATCATTAAGCGTGTATGCGCCCGTTAAGTCTTCAATCTTGACTGGAATTTCAGTGATGCCCGCCGCTACAATTGAATCGTAGGAACTTTGACTGATTTTCTTGCCGCTCTTGACGATGACTTCGCCCTTTGAATCTGCGATGTCGGACGAAGTTCGCGAACCGACGATGGTTTGGCTGACTTGCCAAAGCAGATTGGCCCCGTCTACGCGGACTTTATCCACAGTATAAAAGTACCGCAGGATGTCTTCGTCGCTCTTCAATCCCAACGCGCGCAGGAAGATCGTTGCCAGGAATTTGCGCTTACGATCAATGCGAACGTAGAGCAGGTTCTTGGAATCGTATTCAAACTCCACCCATGAGCCGCGATAGGGAATCAGTTTGGCGAGGAAGAACGTGTTGTTCTCACCTTTTTCGAAGAAAACACCTGGCGAGCGGTGCAACTGAGACACGATAACGCGCTCGGTTCCGTTGATGATAAACGTGCCGTTTTCCGTCATCAGCGGCAAATCGCCGAAGTAAACTTCTTCTTCCTTAATGTCGCGAATGGACTTTTGTCCGGTTTCTTCGTCTTTGTCCCAGACGGTCAGGCGAATCTTGACGTGCAGTGGCACGGAATAGGTCATGCCCCGTTCCTGGCACTCCTGAACGTCATATTTATGTTTTAAGCCAACAGGCTCGCCGCAGTTATCGCAGGTGTTAACAACGTTTTTGTTGTACGTGCCGCACTGCTTACAAACGACATCGTCCGAAGAAAGCGGATTGATCTTGATGACCGAACCGCACTGACGGCAATTCGAGCGCAAGTGATGCAACCCTTGAAGTTGTCCGCACTTGCACTGCCAGTTGCCCAGTCGAAATTCCACAAACTCCAATGAAGAGGTTTCGCGGAAATCCGAAATTGGAAATGTTGACCTGAAGACCGCCTGCAAACCGACCAAGTCACGTTCAGGCGGCAGCAAATCCATTTGAAGGAAGCGGTCATAGCTTTCCCGCTGGACTTCGATCAGATTCGGAATCCTTACAGAAGTGCGAATCTTGGAGAAGTCAAAACGTGGTGACTTTTTTAACCCGTTACTTCCACTACCAGTTGTTGCGATTGAATTTATCTCAATAGCCATTTTGCAATCGTCCTCAAAGCGCGATGGCCGGATACGAAGTTCCGGCAAGTGCTGTTTGATTTACAAGCTTAATTCTAAAAGTTTCGAGCTTAAATTTCGGGAGACGACAAACGGCGGCGAGGGACAATACGTCCCCCGCCGCGCGATGCGCAGATTGTTTTTGAAAATTGTGTCTGAAGTTTGCCGATGTTCGATACCGTGGAGAATAATACGTAAGACTGCCAGCGCTGTAAAGCAAGGCGTCACTTCAATCCTCAAACAGACAATCTGACTCAGAATCAGGCAAGAGCAAAACCTGCTGAGATCAAAGGTCTAATCCCGCTCCTCGCCTCAGCTTTTCGGCATCACTGCCGACGGCAAACCAAAAATCAATAACCAGAGATAATGCAAAGTCTGGAAAATACATATTGTACTCAACTGCAATTTTTCCAGACTTTGCTAAGTTTTTCCAGCCGAACGAGATTTACTTCAATTCAACTGAAGCGCCCGCATCAGTCAAAGATTTCTTGATCTTCTCGGCTTCTTCTTTATTGACACCATCTTTGACGGTCTTCGGAGCGCCATCAACCAGTTCCTTGGCTTCCTTCAAGCCGAGGCCAGTCAATTCGCGGACGACTTTGATCACATTGATCTTGTTCGCGCCAGCGCCAGTCAGAACCACTGCAAATTCGTCTTTTTCTTCGGCAGCAGGAGCTGCAGCGCCGCCGCCAGCGGCAGGTGCTGCGGCAACAGCCGCTGCGGCAGCCGAGACGCCGAATTTGGTTTCCAGAGCCTTCACCAGCTCAGAAGCTTCGAGCAACGTGAGACCCGCAACTTGTTCAACAATGACATTGATATCAGCCATGATATTAACTAATCCTCCAAAAGCTTTCTGCCTGTTTACATACACTTGGGCAGAACTAAAAATATGGTTGACTCTTACGCCGCCTGCTTATTTCTTTGCGACGCTACCATTGACTGACTCCGGGCATCACTCCTTTGCGAGTCTTTGGTGACGAGTGATCGGACACTGACAGGCACCCGATCAAAAATGCAATTTCAAAACTTTGTTCCGAACAATCTCAGTTCTGGTCACGAGGTTGTTCTTCGCCAGTTACGCAGCTTCTTTTTTCTGATCGGCAATCTGATTGACGACGATTGCCAAGTTGCGCGGAACGGCGCTGATTACTGTAGCCAGGCGCTGAGCTGGCGCATTAAGCAAGAACATCAGCTTGCTGACCAACTCTTCCTTAGAAGGCAGGGATGCCAAGGCATCAATATCTTTGACATTAATGGCGCGGCCATCCACGACTCCTGCTTTGAAGCTAAACTGTGCATTCTCTTTGGCAAACTTGCTCAGCACTTTGGCCAATCCGACTGGATCGTTTGGGCTATATGCCAAGGCTGTCATTCCTTTGAAATGATCCTTCAGCGGCTCCAGTGGAGTGTTTTCAACTGCCAAGCGGCCAATCGTATTTTTGACGACCCGGTAATTCAGTTGCGCCGCTTCCAAAGCGCGGCGCAATTCGCCGTCTTTCTCAACAGTCAAGCCTTGAAAGCTGACCATCAGAGCGTGGCCAGTGCTGTTAAACTCTTTCTTGAGTGCCTCGAGGTCTTTTGCTTTTTGGTCCTTCGTTTTCATTACTCAATCTCCAAACGTTTTCAGTGGAATTCTTATGTAGAAGGTAAGCAGTTAAGCTCCAATCGAAGTGGGGTCAACCAGAATGCCGGGGCCCATCGTCGAAGCGACGTTCACCTTCTTGACGTATTTGCCTTTCGCT
>CAZXHW010000399.1:0-7353 GCA_964639915.1 uncultured Heliomicrobium sp. | reverse complement strand
ATACAAACGAGCCTTGTCGCCCCGCACCTCGATCTTCACTTTCGTCCACTCGCCGGGCACGAGGTCTACGTAGCTTTCGTACTTCTCCGGGAACTCTTTCCGCAATCGCTGCCACGGGAAGTCAGGGTAAGAAATGTACTGGGTCGAATGGTTCCGCCGCACTTGATCGTCGGCGCGTCCATTGGTCGGGCGCAGGTAGAAGCATTCGTATTTTGCGGCATCTTTGCCCGCTTCCGCCGAGACACGAAACGCTACGCCGACGAAGCCGCGTGCTCCGGCTCCGGCATTGGCAGCAGGTTCCCCCGCCAATTCGATTTCAATCACGCCGTCCTGAAATTCTGTCTTATTCAAAATCACGAGTTGAATTCCGTCTGCCACGTTGGCCGCAGCGGCGTCCGACACACGCAACGCTTTACGCCCTTTGTACGTGACCTGTTCGGTTTTCACATTGCGGGGCTGCATCTCGCTCGGATTGTCCAGTGGAATGGCGGTGGGCTTGACTTGCGTAAATCCCGTACTCAGCGCCAGCGTCAAAGCAGCGATCAAAATAAACCTGGATGGGTTCATCAACCGGTGCGTACGCGAGCATAGGTTTTGCCAATGGTTATGCATAATTCCCTCCTTCGTTGTGTTTCGGTTATTCGTTTCGCAAAGCGATCATCGGGTCTAGCTTGGCTGCCCGCCGCGCCGGAACCCAACAGGCCAGCAAAGCCACCAGCAGCAATAACAACGGAGCCGCAATAAATGTCATGGGGTCAGTCGCCGTCACGCCAAACAATAAACCCGTCAGAATTCGCGTTAGGCCAAAGGCGGCGAGCAAGCCAATTCCGACGCCGCAAAGTGCCAGCCTCATGCCTTGACTGATTACCAACCGCAACACGTCGCGTGGCTGTGCGCCGAGCGCCATACGCGTCCCGATCTCGCGGGTGCGCAGGGCGACTGATTGATGAATCAGACCATAGATACCCACGGCGGACAGCAGCAGCGCCAGCGCGGAAAACAGCGCCAGCAGCCAGGTTTGAAAGCGTCGTTCAGCCACGCGCTGATCAAGGTGGCTTTCCAACGTAGCGATGCCGTTGACCAGGACGGTTTTATCAAGCGTGTGAATCTCCTTGCGCACGAGCGGCGCGAGCTGGGTCGGCTCGCCCGTGGTACGAATCAATAAAATCAATCTGCGCTCCGAGCTTTGCAGGTAGGTCCTGAAGATTTGCGCGATGGGTTCGCGTTCCAGACTCTGGCGGCGCATATCACCCACGACTCCGACGACCGTCAACCAGGGGGCGGATGACTGTGCCGAGCCGAGTTTGAAGCGCTTCCCCAGCGCCTCTTCGCCGGGCCAGAACCGGCGCGCCATCGTTTCATTGATGATGGTTACTGACACAGCTCCTTGTATGTCCTGCGCGTTAAAGAAGCGCCCCTTGCGCAAAGGCACGCGCAGGGTTTGAAAGAAGCCCTCGCTGACCACATCTCGTCTAAATGGAATGCGCGCCGTGGCCGCAGCTTCCGCTGTAGCCCCTTCAATGGTGATCGGCCCGTCAGGATTACCGCTAATGAAAATCTCCGAGGTTAGACCGGCAGCCTCAACGCCCGGCAGCGCCGCGATGCGTTCGCTCACCTGTTCATAAAAGACGCGCCATTGCTCGGCGGTACTATTGCGCGCGAGGCCAAGCTGCATATGCAACACCCGTGCTGAATCAAACCCAGGGTCAACTGCTTGCAGCTTGCTGAAGCTGCGCAGGAGCAGTCCCGCGCCTGCCAGCAGCAGCACCGCCAGGCTAAACTCGGTAATGACCAGCAGCCCGCGCAGGCGGCGGCCACCGATGCCGCCGCTCGCACTCCGACCCTCTTTCAGCGCCTCGCCGGGCTGCGCCTGCGAAACCTTCAAAGCCGGAGCCAGGCCGAAAAGCAGGCCGGTCAGTAATGAAACGACGATGGTAAAAGCCAGCACTCTGGCATCAATCGCGACGCTGTCCATCTGGCGAATGTTCGGCGGGCTGAAGCTCAGGACAGCCCGAATGCCCCAGCTTGCGATGAACAGACCGACGGCCCCGGCGAGCAACGCGAGCAGGCTGCTTTCCGTGAGCAGTTGTCGGATGAGCCGCAGTCGGCCCGCGCCCAGCGCCATGCGAATGGCAATCTCGCGTTCTCGTGCAATGCCGCGCGCCAGCATTAAACTCGCGACATTCGTACACGCAATGAGCAGCACGAAAACCACCGCGCCGAAGAGCATCCAAAGGGCTAAACGCACATTGCTGCCGGTGAACTGAAGCTGGAACGGGACGACATTGACGCCCAGACCTTTGTTCGCGTCCGGGTAAGTTTGCTCCAGCCGCTGTGCAATGGTGTTCATTTCCGTCTGTGCCTGTGCGAGCGAGACTTGCGCCTTGAGTCGTCCGACCACCTGCCACGCGCCAGCGCCGCGCTGTGCCTTGATTGCCTCCCAATCGGGAAATAGCGTATGCGGCTCCCACACCTGAGTAGTTTCACGAGGAAATTGAAAATGCTCCGGCATCACTCCGATCACCTGCGAGCTTACGCCGTCAATTTCGAGCGTTTGGCCCAGAATGCTTGGGGACGCGCCAAATCGGCGTTGCCATAAGCCGTGGCTCAAGACCACGACTCGCACCTTCTGTTGCTCTTCGTCCGCCGTGAAGGTGCGGCCCAGTAAAGGCGTCACGCCTAAGAGCGGAAAAAGATTCGCCGAGGCGCGCGCACTCATCACTCCCTCCGGCTCAGCCCAGCCGGTCAACGTCACCGCAGTCGGATCAAAGACGGCTAAATCTTCAAACGACGCGTTCTGCTCCCGCCATTCTGCAATCGTAGCATAGGCCGAAGGCCGCTCTTTGACGTTTTGCTTTGGTGCTTCCGACCAAAGAAAAACGAGGCGGTCGGCATCTCGGTAAGGCAGCGGGCGCAACAAAGCAGCATTGACTACACTAAAGATCGTAATGTTCGCGCCAATGCCCAAAGCCAAGGTGAAGATGGCAATCAACGTGAAGCTGGGGTTCTTCAACAACATTCGTACGCCAAAGCGCAGGTCCTGCCACAGACTCTCTATCCATCCCAACCGGCTCTTATCCCGATACACCTCCTTCACCTGCTCCACTCCGCCAAACCGGAGCCGCGCCGCTCGCCGCGCATCCTCCACGCTCATCCCTTGCCGCAGGTTGTCCTCAATCTGCATCTCGAGGTGCGAGCGGATTTCTTCCTCCAGTTCCCGCTCAAGTTTTCGCCTCTGAAACAAGCCCAGCAGGCGATGAAAGAAAATACGGAATCTGGTCATGCGTCCTCCTCTGACGGCTCGAGAAATCGGATGATAATTTCGGATGTTTGCCGCCAGCTCTCCTCCTCAGCGGCAAGTTGTTTCTTTCCGGCCCGTGTAATCGAGTAGTACTTGGCGCGCCGATTGTTTTCCGATACACCCCATTCGGATCTGATCCATCCCATCTGCTCTAGGCCGAGCAGCGCCGGATAAATCGTCCCCTGATTGAGTTGAAGTCGGTCGCCGCTGGTCTGCTCAATCCGCCTGGCGATGCCGTACCCATGCAATGGCCCGAGCGTGCTGAGGGTCTTCAGAACCATCAGGTTGAGCGTCCCGGGCAGGACTTCGTTCTTCTGTTGTTCCATATGCCTCCTGTTGATGAGCAACAGAAGCCTAAGCCAATTCCTGTAGGTAGTCAACATTAAAGATGGGAAGTTCATCAACAGGTGTAAACGTGAGTTCAAGTGATGGAGGGAACGAATGGGCGCGCTGGAAAATGCGGGCGGGCAGCAATTAGCGTACAGGTTCTCGTGGATTCGGCGAAGGATGGATGTGGCACGCAAGCTCATGATCGACGGATGCGCATTCAGTTGCGGCTGACCATTCTCAAGCTGCCGTGATTCGTCAACAACCTGCTGGGAAGTGAAAACAATGCGCCATGCTAAATACAGAACACAATGGTGGACGCGGGAGCGTGTGCTTGACGGGCTGCGTCGGTTCTACCGCGACTTCGGGTTCGCGCCGACGGCGACGTCCGAATATCAGGAACGCCAGCGGTTCACCGGCAACAGCAATACCGGCGTCGGCAATCCGTATCCATCGTCTTACGGCGTGCTGAAATACTTCGCCAGCTTTCGTGAAGCGTGGAAGGCGATTGGCATCGAGACGGATCGCGCATGGGAAGCCTGGTCGCCGGAAGAAGACTGGTTCCTCACCGAAGGTGCGGGCATCCTCTCGCGCAAGGAATTGGCCGAAGCGCTCAACCGCACTCCCAATGCAGTCCATCGGCGACTCTACGATCTCGGCATTCACACTTACAAAGCGCGCGGCTGGACGCTTCATCGCGTAATGCGCGTCACACAGGTTCCCGACCACATCATTAGGAAGTATGCGGATCGCGGCGATCTGCCTTACCTGCGCGGCGCGAAGTGCGTCTACGTTGATCCCGCTGACCTGCTCGTGGTCAAAGAGATTGACTGGAGACACGCGCCCGCAGAACTTGCCGAAGCCGTGCGGCATTCATTGATGACGCGGCTGGTGAAGATTCTGAGCCGAAAGGACTGGCGCGCAGGGCGTCCTTATCAGCCACATCCGAAGAGGGCGACCAAACGGCGATGGAGCAGGCGCGTCAATTCTTCCATGTCGAAACCTGCTGAGATTGTTGCTGGCGACTGGGTGCAGGTCAGACAGAAAGTCCCGTCACGTTGTGGCGTCAGCAAAGACATTCGGGGACGCCTTGGCTGCGTCCACGTCGTCTACTGGTCAGGCAACCGGCAGCAGGCGCGCACGGCTGCCGAAGCCTGCTGGATGGCGCGCGTCGAATTCAAAAAGGGTGCCGCCGGAAAGCGGCTCAACTGCACACTGCCACTCACAATGCTTGAAAAGGTCAGCGCACCTAATCAACTTTCATCAGCGGTATGAAAACAATTCTCAGCTTCGGGATGGGCGTGGAATCGAGCGCCCTCCTGCTGCGCTGGATGGAAGAGCCTGAATCGCGCGACTTTGACCTTGAACGTGACCTGATCGTCATCACCGCTCAGACAGGTGATGAATGGCCTGACACAAAAACTCTGATTGAGCAGTATCTGTTGCCCCGGATGCGTTCTCATCGAATTCGCTACGTGCAGGTTGCTCGCGCCGGTCATCTTGAAGCCGATGGCATCGTGGTGCTGGCAGACACGTGCGAGCCGCATACGGTTCATCTTGAAGGCGCGTACAAGCTGAGTCAGGAACTGCGCGCAGCCGGTACTGTCCCGCAATATGCCGGAGAGCGGCGCTGCTCGCTCAAATTCAAAGCATGGGTGATTGAAACGTGGCTGGCGCAGGAACTGCACGCAGAGCCGTTTCGTCACGCAATCGGCTACAACTCCGATGAAGAGAGTCGCATCGCGAAGAGCGAAGTAGCTTTCGCCAGTCGTAATAAGGAAGATGTTCGCGTCGCCTTCGGGTTCAATTGCGATGAAGAAGGCAGGATGACGAAGGCGAGGCAGTATGATTCGCCGCAAAGAGTTGGCTGGTATCCGCTCTCGAAATCGGAATGGAACTGGACGCGCCAGAACTGTCACGATTATTTGAGGTGCATCACAGGAGTCTCCTGGCAGAAGAGCGCGTGCGTCGGATGCCCATTCTGCGCGCGCACCGAAGACGCTTTGGAGCGGATGCGAAATTTTCCTGACCGTGTTGCCGACGCGCTGCTGCTCGAACATCAAAGCCTGTGTCTGAATCCGCGCGGCACACTCTACCGTGATCAGACACTTTTCTCCGTGGTGATGCATGACAGCAATGTCGCCGCATTACGGCTGTTTGCCGAGAGATTAGCCATCAGCGAGTACGCCATCTACCGCGTCAGGCGTATCTACAAGAAGAAGGGTAAGGCCGACCGTGCAGTAGAAAAGCTCTGCGTCGGCACACGGGCGGCAATGCTCACCTGCCTTCAGTCGCTTATCAGTTCGCGGCAACTCAGCGCCCGCGAGGAACACAACATCACTTACGCGTATGTGCGCGAACGGGAAGCGCAAAAGTACCCGGCGTGCGAAGAATTCTATGTCGCCGCGCCCGCCGCCATCGAGAGCAAGACGAGGTACGGATTCGAGTGGTTTGAAGTGCGCTGGGCGCAAGCCTTACATCAAGATGGCCAAGGAAAGCTCTTTGACTGAGCAATGCGATTCTCTTTGCACTGAATCAAAGCGGTCGGCAATGCACACACAGTAACTCAACAAGGAGAACCTATGGCAGCAGCAAGAGAAGAATTCGGATTCGCACGAACGGTGTGTGATTGTTCGGAGTGCTCTATCAACTGTCACTTCATTCCGGGTTACTTGATTCCGGCTGATCTTGATCGAATTGCCAGGAATCTCGACTGCGAAAACCTGATGGAGTTTGCTCTGGAAAATCTTCTGGCAAGCCCCGGCGCAACAGTCGTTGATCGCGGCCAAGTGCGGCAGATTCCAACGCTTGTGCCGGCGCGCAGAGTTGATGGTGCGTGCAAGTTTCTCGATGCCAACAACCGATGCACGATTCATGAGGTGTCGCCGTTTGGCTGTGCTTTCTTTGACGCACATCAAAGCAAAGAAGAATCGGATTATCGGAGCGGCTCCGGATTGGTTCAGATAGACCGCGCGTGGCACGGAGATCATCTATACGCACGGCTCTGGCTGCTTCTCGAAGCACTCGGCAAGGTTGGGCCGTCGCCGGTTGCCGCCCGCGCTCGGTTGCAGCAAGCACTTGCAGCAAGGAAGGAGATGAGCAGCAATGAGTGATGAAACCAAAGACAAGCCAGTTAGCAGCGAGCAGTCCAACCAGAGTGAGCCATACGAATGGGAGAAGTGCACGGTCCGGCTCTCGATCACCTTATTTCCCGATGACGGCAATGAGGGTAGCAGACAAGTCGTTCTAGGCTGCAACACGCACAGCGACCCACCGTTGATCGAACCGGTGCGCGAAGCGGAGTTGGGAACGCTGCCGCCAATCATTGCCAACTTACTCGAAAGTCTGAAACAGCGGCTTCCGCAACAGGCCGAGATCGCCGAGGCCAGGCGGCAAGCAGAGATTGCGGCAGCGGAGAAGGCCAAGCTTCAGCGGCAAAAAGTTGAAGAAAAGATCAAAGCCGCTCAACGGAAGCATCAGGCGAAAAATAACGACAAGCCTCAATCTTCCCAGACAGCGGCGGAAGAAATCGTTCGAACCGACACTGTGACTGAAGGCAGCACCTCGCCGCTTGCTGAAATGAGCAACGTGTCCGAACCGGTCAATGGCAAACAACAATCACTCTTTGGGTGAAGGAGCGCGAGTTTATGGCACTCATCAAAATCAGCACGGATGGCACTGAGTTTGAACTCAAAGATGACATCGCGCGTGACGATCAGCGATTG
>CAZXHW010000398.1:0-7354 GCA_964639915.1 uncultured Heliomicrobium sp. | reverse complement strand
GACGCTGGAAAGTTACCGCTACGGCATGCCTGGCGAAGCCAATCAGCCGCAAGCCGATCTGGAAGTGTTCGACATTGCCTCGAAGGCCCGCGTCAAAATTAAAGAAGACCGTTTTCCCGATCAGCAAGTTGCGCTTTACACGGCAGTCCCCACCAATGCCGAACGCGAACGCGCGCGGTTTATTCAAGTGGATCGCAGCGGTGACCAGGATCAGCAACAACAACAGCAAGGCGGTGCACCGCAAGGTTCCGGCGTCGAACCGAAATGGCTGGCTGATGGATCGGACAAACTTTATTTCAATCGCACTAGTCGAGATCTGAAAAAAATTGATGTCTGCGTTGCCGACACCGCGACCGGCGAAGTCAAAACCTTGATCGAAGAGCGGCTGAACACCTACGTTGAATTTAAACCGCTGGTGTTGATTGGCAACGGGCAGGAACTGATTCACTGGTCAGAACGCGACGGCTGGGGACATTACTACCTGTTTGGCGCTGACGGCACGCTGAAAAACCAGATTACGTCGGGCGAGTTTTACAGCGACAGCATTGAGGCCGTGGACGAAAAAACGCGCACGCTCTATTTCAATGCCAATGGCCGCGAAGCGGGCGAAGACCCCTATTACCTGCACACGTACAGCGTAAATCTCAGCGGCGCGGGGACGAAACTGCTGAATCCCGGGGACGCATCCCATGCGGCGGCGACTTCGGATTCCGGCAAATACTTTGTGGATAACTCTTCGCGTATCAACACTGCGCCAGATTCGATCTTGTGCGACAGCTTGGGCAACAAGGTCATGGAACTGGAAAAGACCGACCTGACGGCAATGAACGAAGCCGGGTTCAAATTCCCCGAACCGTTCAAAGTCAAAGCCGATGACGGCGTTACAGACTTGTATGGCGTGATGTACAAGCCTTTTGATTTCGATGAAAAGAAAAAGTATCCGATCATCGCTTACGTGTATCCCGGCCCACAGACCGAAAGTGTGACAAAGACCTTCACGCCGCGAAATGACCGCGTGGCATTGGCGCAATTTGGTTTCATCGTCATTGAAGTCGGCAATCGCGGTGGCCATCCTTCGCGGTCAAAGTGGTACCACAATTACGGTTACGGCAACCTGCGCGATTACGGGTTGGCCGACAAGAAATCGGCGATTGAACAACTGGCGCGCCGTCATGCGTTTGTTGATATTGATCGCGTAGGCATCTTCGGCCATTCGGGCGGAGGCTTTATGTCTACGGCGGCGATGCTGGTGTATCCGGACTTTTTCAAAGTCGCGGTGTCGTCTTCGGGCAATCACGAAAACAACATTTACAATCGTTGGTGGAGCGAAAAACATCACGGGGTCAAAGAAGTCACAGACAAAGACGGCAAGGTGAAATACGAATACACCATCGAAAAGAACTCCGATCTGGCCAAGAACCTGAAAGGAAAATTGATGCTGGTGACCGGAGACATTGACGACAACGTGCATCCGGCCAACACCTTCCGAATGGCGGATGCGTTGATCAAAGCGAATAAGCGGTTCGACTTTTTCATCATTCCTGGAAAACGGCATGGGTACGCTGACGCCACGAACTATTTCTTCTGGCTGCGGGCGGATTATTTCTGCAAGCATTTGCTAGGCGATGTCAGCACGGACGTGGATATGGTTGAACTGAATAAGGAGCGCGAGCAGGTTGGCGACAAGGGCGCTGCCCGGCGAGGAGGCGGACGCTAGCCCAAATCACATTCGCTTGGTAGAGTATCGCGCGCGCAGGGAATTGCTACCGGCGCGCGCGATTTATTTCCGCCACAAGAAAGGTCATCAACGAATGAGTAATAAGACTGTCAGCGAAGAAAGCTTGCAGCGCATCAATAACTTCGTCGAAAAGTATTGTGAAAAATCCGGCACCAGCGTTCACCCGGATAAAGAAGTCACCGACGGCGTCATCCTGGGCTTGGCTTATCACAAAGACACGCTGGGCAAACCGCTTTGCCCGTGCCGCTTTTATCCCAACAAACAGGAAGAGGTGACGCATCGCACCTGGATTTGCGCGTGCGACGACATGCAGATTTACAAGTATTGCCACTGCCTGTTGTTCGTGACGCCCGAAGGGATGCCGATCACCGAATACCTGCCGGAAGACCATGAAGGCCGCGCAGCGTATGGGTTAGTTAAAGACCCCACGCCGGACAAAGGCCGCCCGCTTCGCGCCAAAGCCGCTGAGCGCGAGGAAGAACGGATAAACAGACCTTCGTAACCGAGCAGGTAAAATTACAGCGATGTCGTTGCTCCTTTCATTTTCCATTTGCCAGTTTCTATCTGTGATTTTTCATCGTTGTCATAGGTGTTCGATCAATGACAAATGACAAATCAAAAATGGAATATGGAAAATGAAGTCATCACTAAATTATTGCTCCACAGCTTGATTTGATTTCCTATGCCGAATGGATACTTAAGCCTGGTTTTGCACGCGCACCTACCCTTTGTGCGTCACCCCGAATACCCGGACTTTCTGGAAGAAGACTGGCTGTACGAGGCCATCAGCGAAACGTACATTCCGTTGCTGATGGCGTTCAATCACCTGCGCGACGAAGGTGTGAAGTTTCGCCTGACGATGTCCATGACGCCGCCATTGTGCGAAATGCTCAGCGATTCATTGTTGCAGCAGCGCTATGTCAATCATCTGAACAAGCTGTGCGAACTGTCGGAAAAAGAAGTCGAGCGCACACAGAAAGAGGCTCCGCAGTTTCATTCCGCCGCCTTGATGTACCGCCGTCATTTCAATGAATGTCTGGACGTTTTCGAGAATAAGTACCAGCGCAACATTGTGCGCGGCTTCAAGGAATTGCAGGATGCCGGATACGTGGAAATCATCACCTGCTGCGCAACGCACGGCTACCTGCCATTGATGTCAAACGAAACGGCCAAACGGGCGCAGATTCAGGTTGCTCGCGAAAATTACATCAAACATTTTGGCCGTCCGCCGCGCGGCATCTGGCTGGCGGAATGCGCGTTCAATCCAGGCGACGACCAATATCTGCAAGAAGCTGGAATCAAGTTTTTTATCGCCGACGCGCACGCAATCTTGTACGGCACGCCGCGACCGCGCCGAGGGATTTACGCGCCGGTCATTACGCCGGAAAACGTCGCCGTTTTTGCGCGCGATTCTGAAACCAGCGAACAAGTCTGGAGTTCGGAAATCGGCTATCCCGGCGATCCGGATTACCGCGAGTTTTATCGCGATCTTGGGTACGACGCACAGGATTTCGACTACATCAAACCCTACCTGCACGACGACGGAGTTCGCCGCAACATCGGCGTCAAATACCACCGCATCACAGGCAAAGTTGATCTGCACATGAAAGCGTCCTACATGCCGGAATGGGCGACGAACAAAGCCGCTTCACACGCCAGCGATTTTCTGGCGAACCGGCAAGCGCAGGCCAGGCACTTGCAAGGTTCACTGGGCCGCGCGCCGCTGATTCTGGCTCCATACGACGCTGAATTGTTCGGCCACTGGTGGTTCGAAGGGCCACAGTTTTTGTTCTATTTGTTCAAGAAGCTTCACTACGATCAGGACGAAATTCAGCCGATTTCGCCCATTGATTACCTGACGATTTATCCTGAAAACCAGCGGCAAACGCCATCGGCTTCTTCGTGGGGAGCGGAAGGATACAACCGCGTCTGGATCAACGCGCAGACGGATTGGATTTACAAACACCAGCACGCCGCCGAACGACGAATGGTGGAGTTGGCTGAAAAGTTTTCCAAGGCCGATGGTTTACTGCTTCGAGCGTTGAATCAAGCCGCGCGCGAATTGTTGCTGGCACAATCTTCGGACTGGGCGTTCATCATTACGACCGGCACGATGGTTCAATACGCCATCAAACGATTTAGAGATCACATCCACCGTTTCACAAAAATTTACGAAATGGTGAATGCCGAAGACATTGACGAAGCCTGGCTGGCCGAAGTCGAACGCCGCGACACGATCTTTAAGGAAATTGATTACAGCGTTTATCGCCCATTGGAGTAATGATGAATTCGGAATGATGAATGATGAGTTCGCGGGGGTCTGTTTCCGGATTCATCATTCATCCTTCAGCATTCCGACGTATGTCTTCCCGCCTTCTGGTTGAGCAAAATTTTTCGGTCGAACATCGCATTGTTTCGCGCAGCAATTTTGAATTGCCCTCACAACCAGATTTCCTGCTTCTTCACTTTCTAGAATCTCAAATTCCACACCTACCACTCGGCACAAGCGTTTTGGTCAACCCCAATCAGACTACGCAGTTGCGACTTGATCGTCGGAAAAATGAATTGCTGCTGGTTCGTCTGTCGCCGAAGCTGTTGATTGAAACTGCTGCCCGGTTGCGGCTTTATCAAACTGGGGCTCATCTGCTGTTTCGGTCGCCCGTGGCAGATGACCCACAGCTTCGGCAAACGCTGGAAGCGATTTCGGCGGAACTGGCAGGCGGTGCGGCGGGCTGGCGAGAGGTAATTGCTTCGTCTGTCAATCAGCTTGCGGTTTATTTGCTCCGTGCGCACATCAATGTTCAACGTTCAGACGAAATCGAATTATCCCGCGCAGGGCTGGTGGATCGCCGATTGCGCCGGGCCATCGAATTCATGCACGACAATTGCGGACGCGAACTCAGTCTGGCCGAAATTGCGGCGGCGGCGTATCTGAGCGAATTTCACTTCGCACGCTTGTTCAAAAAGATTACGGGCCTGACGCCGCACGCTTATCTGGCGGGCTTAAGAATCGAACGTGCCCGAAAGCTGCTGGCGGAAAGCGATCTTTCAATTGTCGAAGTCGGTGCGGCGGTTGGGTACGCCAGCCAAAGCCATTTCACCAAGGTCTTTCGCGAAGCCACCGGCATGACTCCGCGCGCATTTCGTCAAGCCGCGACAGGCGTTGACGGGTGAGCGCAATTTTGCCTGAATTGTTCGCCTAAGGATTCGTAACAAGCTACTATCTGCCCTGCCAATCACGGTTTATAACGAAAATTAAACGCACATTTGGAGGAAGATTTATGTCGCTCACTCGCGCTTTGCCGCTCTTTCTGATTTTCCTGCTTACTTTAGTTGCGTCAGCACAAACACAACAGGCAGATCAGGCAAAGATTGAAGAAGAAACCATGCGCCATTTTCAGGCAATTCTGCGCCTGGACACCAGCAATCCTCCGGGCAATGAAAGCCAGGTCGTTGCCTATCTGAAATCAGTTCTTGATGCCGAAGGCATCGAAACCAAAATCTTCGCCAACGACCCCAAACGCGCAAACCTTGTCGCTCGGTTGCGTGGCAATGGCAAAAAACGTCCCGTGCTGATTATGGGGCACACGGACGTCGTCAAAGTTGATCCGGCGAAATGGACGCATCCGCCGTTTTCGGCGACGCGTGAAGGTGGATATGTTTACGGGCGCGGCACGGTGGACGACAAGGACAATGTTGTCGCCTGTTTGATGGTGATGCTGCAATTGAAACGGCTGAATGTGCCGCTTGACCGCGACGTAATCTTTTTGGCCGAAGCAGGCGAGGAAGCCAGCACGCAATTTGGAATTGCGTATATGGTCGAAAACCACTGGTCGGAAATTGACGCCGAGTTTTGCTTTGCCGAAGGTGGTGGCGTGACGCGAACCGGCGGTAAAGTCCGCTTTGCGACAGTGCAAACCTCTGAAAAGATTCCTTACGGCGTAACGCTGACGGCGCGCGGTCCGGCTGGCCATGGTTCGGTTCCGCTTCGAACAAACTCTATCGTTCATTTGTCCCAAGCCATTGCCAAGCTTTCCGCCTGGTCAACTCCGATGCGGTTGAACGACACGACCAAAGCATATTTTGAGCGTTTGGCTGCCATCAGTTCGCCCGAAGAGGCAAATCGTTACCGCAATTTGGCCAATTCTGAGATGACCGCCGCGATTCAGGAATACTTTGCGGTCAACGAACCGCGCCATCATTCGATGCTGCGAACTTCGATTTCGCCGAACATCATCAAAGGCGGCTATCAGGTGAACGTGATTCCTTCGGAAGCCGAAGCCACACTGGACGTGCGCGCCTTGCCCGATGAAAACATGGAAACCCTGCTGGCCGAAATTCGTAAGGTGATCAGTGACCCAGCGGTCACGGTTTCCAGAAACGAACGGAATACACGACCCGGCGCGCGACCTTCGCGGATTGATGTTGAGGCTTTTCGCGTCGTGGAAGACGCCGTCAAACAGCATTACAACGCGGTTACTTTGCCGACAATGAGCACTGGCGCGACCGACATGGCTTATCTACGCGCAAAAGGCGTTGAGTGTTACGGCGTCGGCCCAATGACCGACAGCGAAGATGGCCCCAAAGGCTTCGGCGCGCATAGCGACCAGGAACGCATTCTGGAAGAATCACTACACAAGTTCGTGCGCTTTCATTGGGACATTGTGGTCAATCTGGCAAAAGCAAAATAACCGAGCAGAAGACTCAACATCGAATAAGAGAAATAGACAGGATTCACAAGATTGAACAGGATTGGCGTCAACTGGGATCAATTTCAGTTTTCATCGTGTCGAATCCTGTAAATCCTGTCTAAAAAATATTCGGCTCTACACAGGAGAAAATTTTATGACACTTTCACGCCGATCATTTCTGGCGACTTCGCTGCTGGCTGTGCCAGCAGCTTCGATGACGTTCAAACCGGAACAAAACTGGCCGCAGTTTCGCGGTCCAGGCGGGCAGGGAATTGCCGATGGGTTTCCGACCCGCGCCAACTGGAACGTGGATGCGACGACCGGCAAGCTCGACGGTTTGCTCTGGCGCACGGAAGTTCCAGGCCTGGGGCATTCCAGCCCGATCATTTGGAAAGATCGAATCTATATGGCCACGGCGGTTCCGAAATCCGGCAAACCGTCGCTTCGCATCGGGCTGTACGGCGATGTGAAACCAGCGAAAGACGATGAAGAGCAGCGCTGGCTGGTGCAGTGTTTCGAAAAGAAAAACGGGAAGCTGAAATGGGAGCAACTGATTCGCGACGCCAAACCTTCGACGGTGCGCCACGAAAAAGCTTCGCACGCGAACACGACATTGGTGACAGACGGCAAACGGTTGGTGGGATTTTTCGGCGCGGACGGGCTGTATTGCATGGATATGAAAGGCAAGCTGCTGTGGCAAAAAGACCTGGGGCGCATCAATGTCACCTGGCGCAGTATTGCGTGGGGGTTCAGCAGTTCCCCTGCGCTTCACAAAGATCACATCGTGGTGCAATGCGACGATCCGAAAGACCCCTTTGTTGCTGCACTTAGCTTGAAAGACGGCAAGGAGCTTTGGCGGACTTCGCGCAAAGGCGTATGCGAAAACAGTTGGGGCACACCGCTGATTCATTCGGACGGGACGCGC
>CAZXHW010000397.1:0-7380 GCA_964639915.1 uncultured Heliomicrobium sp. | reverse complement strand
GTAAACGAACGCTCTTTAATCACTTGTTCAACAATTGGGCCGATCCTGGTCCAGGCGCGCGTGACCTCCCCCACAATAACGATCACATCGGGAGCCAACCCGGTTACCAGTAATGCCAAACCCACGCCAATGTAATGTGCCATTTGCTCCAGAGCTTCAACGGCTTTCGGTACGCCTTTTTCCGCCAGACTTAAAATGTCTTCGAAATCCAGCGCTGTGTCAGCCGGAGTTGACGCGGTTTTCAAACTGCGCTGCCGGGCAATGACTTGAGCGTAATAGCGCACAGCGGCAGAGTTGGATGCGTACATTTCCCAGCATCCACGATTTCCACATGCGCAAAGCAGCCCGTTTTCGATTAAAGTGACATGCCCAAACTCGCCAGCCGCGCCTTTTGAGCCATGAACCAGTTGACCATTGATGACAATCCCTGCTCCGATCCCTTCCGATACCGTCACGGCCACCAAATTCCGCGCGCCTTCGTTATGCAGACCAAACCACATTTCAGCCAAGGCACAGGCGTTTGCGGCATTTTCCAATTCCACCGGCAAGCCGGTTGCCTTTTCCAGCGGAGTTCGCAAATCAACATCTTCCCAACCCAGATTCGGCGCAAACGTCAGCTTTTGTGAAACCAGATCAATCCGTCCCGGCAAACTGACACCGATCCCTTCATAGGCAATTTCCGGATGCGCTTTGATCAATCTGCCGATGCGCTCAATCAAGTCAGCAATGAATCGCTCAGGATCTTGTGATGTGGGCAATGATTCCTGGGCCAGAAACTGCGCATCCAGATTGGCCAATCCAATGCTGGTAAGCGCGGGCCTTATGTTCACACCAATGATTCCTGCACGCGTTTTGTTTAACAGCAGAAAGCGTGGCTTGCGCCCTCGCGGTGTAGCGCCAATCGCTCCTTCCGTAACCCAGCGATCTTTGATCAACTGCTCTGTGATCAGCGAAACGGTGCTGCGCTGCAATCCTGAATGGCGCGCCAGATCAGCCCGTGAAATCGGCTGATGCCGCCGAATCAGGTTCAACACTACACGACGGTTGATGTCGCGAGCCGTCTCGCTGGTCGCCACCTGAAAATTGTTCAAATCAATCTTGCGCATTGCCTAAAGCCGCTCAAACTGGGCATGAAGGCAAGGAATCCCCCGACCTTCTCAAGTATTTGTAGCCCGGAAGCAAGATAGTGCCTATTTCAACTATTTGTTTTGGGGGCGAACAATATGGTAATTCCCGAAACCCGTCAAGAATCCCTGGAGGGTAAATTTACCCCTGTACGATGGCGGAAGTGATTGGAAATCAGCAGCCGTAACGTTGCTCAAAAGATTTCCGATCAATTGCTGCGCGCTGAGATGACGTTCAAGATTACACGGCGATAAGAAGTTAAAGCCGGTGAACCGTTGTCCGTAACGGCAAGGATCAGGTGAGCAATTCCATTTGGGCAAGGCCTGTTCATGGGACGCCAAACGGGGCGGCAAGCTGCCGTAACGGTGACTCCGGCTTTGGCAGTGCCACCTTGAGCAATTGTGACTGCCGCCATGTTCACGCCGGGCACAAAACCCGCTTCTTCATAGTGAAACCATTTATAGCTGAGCTTGTTGGCGTCGGGGTCCTTGCTCAGGCTGGCGTCGAGCGTGATCGGTTGACCAATCTGCGCTTCAATCGTCATGGGCGCTGTGCCATCTTTGCCATTCACGACAACCAATGGGTTATGGTTGGCCTCAGCAAACGGTTTGATCGTCCAATCCATGCGCGCAGCAAATTCGTTCTGAAATGCTGTGCGCCAGCGCCAGATTGTCGCCTGATCCGAGACATAGGTTTTGCCATCCATGCCCACGACAGAATCTTCCGAAGTTACTCGCCGAAACATATCGCCGCCCTGCGTCCAGATCGAATGCGTTTCGCCATAAGGCTGCCGCCAGATGTAACGCCCACTCCAACCGCCCCAGCTTGGGTTGCGATAACTGTTCAGCCCATTGTTTGTCAGGCCCAGAAACGCAGGCGTGTCGCCTTCCATAATGAAAGCGAAATGCGGATACAGCTTGCCTAGCGGGCCTTTTGCGCGAATGTTCGTTTCCAGCCATTCATTGGTGACCGTGCTGCTATCGGCTCCCTGGCCATTGCGGTAATACATATCGCCGCTGATGCCCGTCCATGTGGCGTAAAGATATTCGCCGCTGTCCGGGCTGCTGGGTTTGACGATGTAATGCAGGTTGGGAAATTCGCGGCGAATCCAGGGACCGGCATCGTCCTGATCGGAAATCGAATACACCCGGAGCTTTGCGACGAGCTTGTTAACTTCGGCGACTGAACGAGTTGCACGCAACAGCGTCAGCGCTTGCGCCAGAGTGTTTGCGCCGCCCCAGATGGAAATCCACAGTGGACGCGGATCGTTTTTCTCGGCAGAACGAATGATGGCTTCAGCGCCGGGCGACATTTTGTCAGCGCCAACCGCCGCCATTCCATAAGCAAGCTGTCCCGAAATCACCATCGCATCCAGTTGGGCCGCTTCCGGCCAACCCGCAGCGTGTTTCAGCAAGTTGGCGCGCACTTGGCCATACGCCGCAACAATCTTATCTCGACTTTATCCATTTAGGCCGCGTAACACACGGCGTCAGTCAAGCGCTCGAATAGTGAGCGCGGGATTTTTATGATGTCAGTTTCTGATTGTGACGTTTGAAAATGGCAACTGCTCCACAAACAACGTCTTACCAGCGCCAGCGCATCGCTGAAGCTTGGTTGCTCTTTGGCATACCAGGCCGCCGTGCGAACGACCTTCGTCTTGTCTTTGATCAAGGCATTGGCCATCAACGTCACCAACGAAAACAAGCCGAACAGAATTGGCGTCGAGCGCGCAATGGCCAGGTCGTTCCATTGCCGCTGCGTCTCAATCCCAAGGTGCGCCCGCGATTCTTCAAAGGTCACTTCCATTCGCCAACGTCGCACGAACCAAGTCAGAATCTGGAGCGGCTTGTGGGCCAGTTCGGTCGAAAGAAAAGAGCAAGGCTCAAATTCACCCAGGACATCGCGCACCAGCACCCAACGAACCGGCACATAGGGTTTGCCGCTGGTGCCCCACAGACAGGTCTCGCTGTAAACCTCGACCTGTCGCTCGCCTCCCCCGTACCAGTTCTCGACCTTGACTTTCTTCCACTTTGTCTCCGGGTCTTCCAAACGCTGTTGCGGCGATGGACGACGAGCACCTTTGATGCGGGGACGGCCCATCTGATGAGGCTTGCGTTCGGGAGCGAAGTCATACAACTGCGCGTCCATTCGCAGCCTCGTAATCAAACTGACGTTCTTGAGCCGACTCACCTGATCAAGCAAAACAAAGACAGCAAAGCTGCTGTCCGTGACGAAGACCAAGACCCGATCCGGCAACCATCGTGCGACCAGCGCAATCATCTGCCAGGCGCGTTCGGTCAGCTTTTGATGCTGACGCCCCTTCTCCGCGTAATAGCGCTCCGATGGGCACAGCACGGTCAGAAAGGGCAAGCCCCAAACTGCCTCCGCCCACGGCACGCAGTGAAGCAGCATACAACCGAGCCAACGCAAGCCACTGGCTTTGACGAAGTGAGAGTGCGAAGAACGCACCGGGTCGCGATAGATGCCTTTGGCTTTGATCTTTTCTCCGCGCCGCCGTTCAATGGTGTCATCCAAGCCGAAGACCAATTCACCGGTCGGTGCGAAAGTCGAAACCAACAATCGCAGGAGCAAGCGGCTTGCCGCCAGCGCCGCCCACCGAGCGCGATTAAGCACCCGATGATAATTCTGGAAGTGTTTGTCATCGCTTTTGCCCATCACGCGCAAGCTGGCGGTGACTGTTCGTCGGCCAATCGCAAGGATTGCGCCGATCAGCAACGTCTGTGCGTTTTTCCAAACAGACTTGGAAAACAAGGGTTGAAACTCTACGATCAGCGGCAACAATTCGGCAGGCAGTGTGGGCATAATGAAGAATCTCGTCGAAAAGATGTCTTCAGCTTACGCAGCCTGCCGTTCTTATTTCAAAGACCCTGAATGGATAAAGTCGAGCTTATGCATGGGTTCAGTCTGGACTTTGGCTTTCTGCCAAGTTGATGTGGTGGCAACTAACGCTTCCAGATCGAGTTCGTTGGCATACAGCAGTAATCGCACAAACGACATCTGGTCGTCCGGTTCATTGCCCATATCAGTCAGGACGATGACGCGCGGTTTGCCAGAAAAGTCATCAACGTGATTGGACGGCAAAGCCTGTGCGATGGCGTTAACGGCAAGGACGAACAAAAGGCCGAATGTCAGTAAGACAAAGGAGCTTTTACGGGCGCTCATTCTTATTCCTCTCAATTTCTATGCGTTAACGACTTCTGCGTGGATGGTGTACAGGTCGGCGTATGCTAAATCATCGCCGGTAGCACGAACAGAGAAGACTGTTCAGACTCCAAACTTTTTGCGAACGGAAAGCGACGGGCTACAATCCGCCCCGAAGTTTCAATCAAAAAATTCTACAAACACAAAATGCAATTGACTGACCTTTTCAATCTTTCGCTGGTTGGCCGCTTGACCGCTCCGGCAATTGACTACGATCTGCCGGACGGAACCGTCGCGACGCTCACCTTCGGCGAACTGGACATCCGCAGCAATCGTCTGGCGCGGCTGTTTGTTGAACGCGGGCTGACGCGCGGTGACAGGCTGGCGTTTTTTCTGCCGAACCGCGTCGAATTCATTGATCTCTTTTTGGCTTCGGTCAAAACAGGCGTCATCGTTGTGCCGATCAACGTGCTTTACCGCGAACGCGAAGTCGGACACATCGTCGCTGATTCCGAACCGAAAGCGGTTGTTACCACACGGGAGCTTTCGCCGCTGGTTCCAACGGGCATTGCCGTTTGGGACGTTGATGAGCTTGCAGCCGCAGCACTGGATTACGAAGGCTCAAGCGTGCAAGCAGCAATTGACGGCGACGATGCAGCAGCGATTGTGTACACATCCGGCACGACGGGACGTTCGAAAGGCGCAGTGCTGACGCAAAACAATTTTTTGGCCAACACCGTCAACTTGCTGGCCTGTTGGCACATCACCGAATCAGATCGTTACCTGGCCGCGCTGCCGCTGTTTCATGTTCATGGACTCGGCAACGGCATTCACATCTGGCTGGCTAGCGGATGCCGCATGCGGCTGGTCGAACGGTTCGACATCAATCGCGCGCCTGCGCTGTTTGAATCGTTTCAGCCGACGCTCTTTTTCGGAGTTCCGACCATTTATGTACGTTTGCTGGAATTGCCGGACGATGTGGCGCAGCGCATTGGCCAGCGCATGCGGCTGTTTGTTTGCGGCTCGGCTCCACTGCCCGCCAACACCCTGGAAGACTTTCGCGCAAAGTTTGGCCACACGATCCTGGAACGGTACGGAATGAGTGAAACGCTGATGAACATCAGCAATCCGTATGAAGGCGAACGACGGCCTGGCTCGGTTGGGTTTCCGCTGCCGGGCGTTTCCGTCAGGATTTTGAACGCCGCAATGCAGCCGGTGACCAACGGCGAAGTCGGCGAAGTTTGGGTTCGCGGCCCGAATGTTTGCGCTGGATACTGGCGGCGTCCGGACGCGACAGCGGAAGCATTTGCCGAAAACTGGTTTCGCACGGGCGATTTGGGCGAACGATCAACCGATGGGTATATCACGCTGCGGGGCCGGCGCACGGAACTGATTATTTCCGGCGGCTTCAACATCTACCCGCGCGAAATTGAAGAAGTGTTGCTGGAATTGCCAGGCGTGCGCGAAGCCGTGGTTTGCGGCGTTCCGGACGAACGCCGGGGCGAATTGCCCGTAGCGTATATCGTTGCCGATGAGGATTTTGATGAAGCGGCGGTGACAGAAGCTTGTCGTTGTACGTTGGCATCCTTCAAAATGCCGCGCGCTTTCGTGCGCGTTGACAGCTTGCCGCGCACAGCGCTGGGCAAAATCCAAAAACACTTGTTGCCTCCCTGGAAGACATAATCGCAATCATCAGACGGATGCGGCACCAGGCTCTTGTATGAAACATCGAATTGTTAAAACCATCCAGCGCGCAGATGCAGAAGTCATCAAAACGCTTGGCGAACAGGGCGTCGCCACAGTTCACGAAGCCCAAAACCGCACAGGATTATTGAATCCGTGCATGCGCCCGATTTATCCGTCGGCACGCGTTGCTGGTTCCGCCGTCACTATTTCCTGCCAGCCGGGCGACAACTTGATGATTCACGCAGCGATTGAAGTCTGCCAGCCGGGCGACGTATTTGTCGTCACGACGACTTCGGAATCCACGGATGGAATGTTCGGCGAACTGTTGGCGACTTCGTGTCAGGCGCACGGCATTGCTGGCCTGGTGATTGACGCCGGAGTGCGAGACGTCGCCGATCTGACCGCAATGAATTTCCCCGTTTGGTCAAAAGCAATTTCCGCGCAAGGCACAGTCAAAGCGACTCCCGGTTCGGTAAATGTTGAAGTCGTTTGCGCGGGAGCGATCGTGCGTCCCGGCGATGTTGTTGTCGGTGATATTGACGGCGTAGTTGTCATTCGGCGCGAACTTGCCGCCGAAGTCGCCAAACTTGGGCAGCAACGCCTTGAAAAAGAACAGAAGTCGCGCGAACGATTGAAAGCTGGTGAGCTCGGCGTGGACTTTTATGGCTTGCGCGCCAAACTGACTGAACTAGGCGTTGAATACGTTGACGAATAAAACGAAACAGGTGATTCCCGCATGAAAACAAAATGGTTTCTTCTCTTCGTGGTGCTCTTTCTCTCAGCGTCCGGCTTGGCGCAAACTCCGCCGCCTGATGGCCTTGTCTCGCCTGAGGTTCACGCCGATGGCAAAGTAACGTTTCGCATTCGCGCGCCCAAAGCCGCTGAAATCACGCTGTTTGGCGACTGGATGCCCGTCGGCACAAAGCATCCAATGACAAAAGATGCCGAAGGAATTTGGAGCGCAACGATCGGCGGGATTGAAGCAACGATTCACTTGTATTCCTTCACAGTGGATGGCGTGACGATCGCTGACCCTGTGAATCCGCGCATCAAGCTGCGGCAGCGAACTTCCGCCAGCCTGGTTGAAATCCCCGCCAAAGGCGCTCCGTGGGAAGTGCGTGATGTGCCGCACGGCAGCGTGGAATCAAACTGGCTGCGCACGGCTGTCATCAATGGCGAAACCCGACAGGTGTTTGTCTACTTGCCGCCGGGTTATGAAAAGAATCCGAAGCAACGGTATCCAGTGCTGTACCTGCTGCACGGCAGCGGTGACACCGCTGAAAGCTGGACGCAGGTCGGTGCAACAAACTTGATTTTGGACAACCTGATCGCTCAGAAAAAAGCGAAGCCGATGATTGTCGTAATGCCGCTGGGCCACACGGTTCCCTTTGGTTCGCCGCGCGAACT
>CAZXHW010000396.1:0-7390 GCA_964639915.1 uncultured Heliomicrobium sp. | reverse complement strand
GATTGGGTGCCTGGTGCGAAATGCTGCCGGACAAAAACAACACCGCGAAGATTGACCCGAACAAAACCGACGCATGGGGAATTCCCGTTCTGCACATTGACTGCAAACACGGTGACAACGAAAAAGCCATGGCGAAAGACGCCCTGGAAACGATCAAGGAAATGGGCGAAGCCGCCGGTTTCACCATTCAATACTCTAGCGCGACACCTGCGCCTCCGGGCTTCTGCATTCACGAAGTCGGCACCGCTCGCATGGGCAGCGATCCCAAAAACTCCGTGTTAAACAAATGGAATCAAACCTGGGAAGCCAAAAACGTTTTCGTCACTGACGGAGCCTGCTACGCTTCGGTGGGCTGCCAGAATCCTACGCTGACGATGATGGCCATCACCGCTCGTGCTTGCGATTACATTGCCGACGAATTCAAGCGCGGCAACCTGTAATCACTGGCAAACAAACCTATTCTGCTTTCCGTGGGGCGATTTGCTGAATCGCCCCGTTTTCATTTTTGAAATTCGATTGACCGCATGAATGAATTACTGATTGACGAACTATCGCAAATCATCTGGGACTATCACCATCTCAACCATCAACTGGAAAAGTCTGATCTGATTCTGGCGCTTGGCAGCAATGACCTTCGCGTAGCTGAACGCGCTGCTGATCTTTATCTGCAAGGTTGGGCTCCACGATTGATGTTTTCCGGCAACGTAGGCGCGCTGACTCGAGGAAAGTTTGCCAAGCCGGAAGCGGAAACTTTTGCCGACATCGCTGTTGCTAAAGGCATTCCGCGTTCGGCTATTTTGACCGAACCGGAATCCACAAACACCGGAGAGAACATCGCTTTCAGCCGCAAAGTCCTGGAGGACCATGGCGTTGATCCACAAACGATCATCCTGGTGCAGAAACCTTACATGGAACGAAGAGCTTACGCGACGTTTATGAAAAACTGGCCGGGCAAGCAATTGATTGTGGCTTCACCGCCAAGCGACTGGCCCAGCTACCCTACACCTGAGCTGCACAGAGACTTGGTGATCAACATTATGGTGGGCGACCTGCAGCGAATTCGAGAATATCCAGCCAAAGGGTTTCAAATCGAACAGGAGATTCCAGCCGCTGTTTGGCAAGCATATGAAAAGCTACTAGAGCTTGGATACACCAAACACTTAGTCGCGTGACCGGCCTTAACCGCCAAAGTCCTTGTTTTCTGCTGAGAATTGGCTGACTGAGCCTTCTTTCTACACCTTATCAGTCATCTTTATCCCGAATCGCATTCTCTATTGGTTGGCTGGAACTAAGCTAAACCCACAAGTATCAGCGGCTTATAGTCTTAGCATTTCGCTGCTCTTTGGCACAGCTTATGCACTTATAGCTGTCGAGTGCTAAGGCACTTAAAGAGTGGAATAAAAAAGGTTGAGTGAAAGAAGGAGGAGTTATGAACAATTTGAAAAGAAATTTGCTTTCGTTGGCTTTGACTGGAAGTTTTATCGTGGGGGTTGGCGCACTAAGTAATGCAGATGCCCAAGGACGTCAGCGTCGGGACATACCGCAAAGAGGTGGACAGGGACAGGTCGAGAGCACCGGTAATATTGACCGTAACAAAAACGGTATTGACGACCGTTTTGAAAGTCGGGACGGACGCGTTGATATGAACCAGAATGGCGTAGCCGACGATAACGAATATGGTCGCTATGGCCAGAACAACGGTCGCTATGGTCGGAACCAAGGCTACGATAATCGAGGTTATGGTAACCAAGGCAACTATGGTAATCGCGGTAATTATGGAAACGGAGATTATGGTTACAACAATAACAACGCCGATTTCCAGAAAGGTTATCGTGACGGCTTAGACCGTGGACGAGAAGATGCTCAAACGCGCCGAGCGATGACTCCGAATAATTCGAGTCATTACCGCAGTGGAAGCGCTTCCTACCGTGCTGGTTTTGAACGAGGCTTCAATGAAAGCTATCGTCGCTACAGCAATCGCGGTTGGTAAGACTCACGACCATTGCTAAATCAAAAGCTTACCGATGAAAGTCGGTAGGCTTTTTCGTTTATGGCAAGCGAAATTCCTGGCTTCTTTGTCGAAAAACAGTTTCTTGAATACTATAGCGTTGGTTTCACACTTCGGCGCAACTCACGCCACAACCCTATACCAGAGAGAACTGTACGATGATGAAGCTTACCAAACTGTTTTTCTGCCTCGCACTACTGGCAACAATGAACGCAATGACGACGGCGCAAACAACGACTGCCGAAAAGCTCGGCTACGGCCCGAACGACAAAGTGCTAATGGTTCACGCCGATGATCTAGGTATGTCGCATTCGGTCAATATGGCCTCCATTGAAGCCTTCAAAAAAGGGATGGTCACTTCGGGCAGCATCATGGTTCCCTGCCCCTGGTTTCCGGAAATTGCGGCGTATGCCAAACAACATCCTGAACTGGATCTTGGACTGCACCTGACATTGACCAGCGAATGGAAATATTTGCGGTGGCGTCCGGTCGCGTCGCCGGAAAAGGTCAAAGGATTGCTGGACCCCGAAGGATTCATTTGGCGGTCAGAAGTAGACACGGCCAAAAACGCTACGCCGCAGGAAATCGAAACCGAAATCCGCGCACAGATCGAACGTGCGATTGCCTTTGGTATCAAGCCAACTCACCTGGACACGCACATGGGCACGCTGTACACGCGCAGAGACTTTTTCGACGTGTACACCAAACTCGGCAAGGAGTACGGCATCCCCGTGATGGTCATGCGCCCCACGCCGGAAGCCATTCAATACGGCAAACAAATCGGCTCTCCCATCGGAGAAGACGCGCTGAAGAAAATCGAAGCCGACGGCTTTGCGATGCTTGATTACCTGAACACAGGCGTGCAGGGCAAAACACCTGCCGAACGCAAAGAAGCCTACAAAAACTTCCTGCGCACGATGAAACCCGGCGTGACCATGCTGATTGTTCACCTGGGAATGAACGACGCTGAATTGAAAGCGACCACAGGTGCCTGGGAACAACGCTACGGAGATTTCCTGGCCTTCACCGATCCCGAAATCGAGGCGTTGATTAAAGAACTCGGCATCAAACTGACCACTTGGCGCGAGATGGGCAAGGTAGCGTGGAAGAAAAAATAATTCCCAGATTTAGACGATGTTATGATTCGCTCCGAAATCAAACTTGAAAGCGGAGGTACAGAAAGAATGTCGCATACGTTGACCATCGAATATGGAGAAGACGTGCTGTTCAGTTTAGGCATGACCGGAGAACAATTCTCCGGCGAGGCGAAGTTTCTGTTGGCCGCCAAGCTATACGAAATCGGGCGGCTTTCTTCGGGCCAAGCCGCCAAATTATGTGGCAAAGATCGCGTGGATTTTCTCTTGTCGCTTGAACGCATCGGCGTGCCAGTTAGCAATCTGCGGCCGGAAGACGCTGAGACGGAAATTGCTTTTGCTTTGCAACACTAGCCAATACCAGATCGGATTGTTATCAATACCGGCCCACTGATTGCGCTCAGCAAGATGGAAGCGTTTGACGTAATTGCCCTGCTTCCTTTTGAGTTCCTCTGTCCCACACAAGTACAAACTGAAATACAAAATGGCATCGCGCGAGGCTATTCGGTGGCTGTGCCAACCTGGGTCAATGTCTTGCCGCTAGCCGCTCCTTTATCTCCGTTGATTTTGGCAGGATTGGACCAGGGAGAAGCCGAAGTCATTCAACTGGCTCTCGAACAAAAGGTCGAGTTGGTGTGCATTGACGAACAAAAAGGCCGACGCGCCGCTGCCGCGACTGGTTTGCAAGTCGTTGGCTCACTTGGCCTGATTGCCAAAGCCAAGACGTTGGGGGTGATTTCAGCAGCACGACCGCTGATTGAAAAAGCCATGCGCGAAGGCATCTTTTATCACCCTACGCTGATAGTACGGGTGCTAAGCGCACTAAACGAATAGCAACCGCTGGCAATAGCCTTTCACTTGAACTCCTAAAGCCGGGAGAAAAACAAAATCTAAGGAAAGCCTATGAGCGAACAATTCAAAAATGACGCCTTCATCAGCCACAGCGAAAAGGACAAACCCGCCGCGCGCGAATTGGCCGAGCGGTTGCGCAAAGACGGCTTGCGCGTCTGGCGCGACGAATGGGAGATCAAGCCGAGCGATGCGATCCTGCGCAAGATATAAGAGGGCTTGGAGTAATAAAAAGCTGATGGTTACCAGACAATCGTAAGGATTCCGCTTTAATGTTTGCTTGCCTGTTTCACCAATTTTTCTTTGGATTCTCCCGTCGCTTTTTTAATCTGCCGGAAAAATTGTGCCCGCGTGGTGGTTTTCCTCTGTTTCGAACGCCTTAACGGTAGCCGCGAAAATGCGGCCAGAAAACCAAGAGGAGAATGGCATGAAAAACTTTTTGACAGCAGTTATTTTGGGAATTGCGTTGGTGGGCGTTTCGCTCGCGCATACTTCGTTGGAAGAAAAGATCGGTGAACAGCAGGCAGCCAAAGTGAAGGTGGCTGTCGTCGAATTCAGTCCGGGGCCGAATGCCTCCGGGATGACCTACGAAGCCAAACGACAGTTTCAGGCCAGCCTGGCGTTCGCACTTTTTGAAAGCCACCGATTCGACGTCGTGGATGTAAGGCGGACGCGGGATGCGTCACAGGGCGATCTGGCAGCCATCAACGGCGGTTCTTCCACTGCCGCGGCAGTAAAGCTCGGCAAGCAGATGGGTGTCAGCTATGTCTTGACCGGTACCGTGGTGGAATACACGCCGAAGGGTGCAGATGGCTTTGGCCGTGTGATTTTGAAGACCCGGCTCATCGAGGTGGCCACCGGCAAAATCAAATACGCGGGCGAAATAACGCAGCAGAGCACCAGCGCAATGAGGACAAGCGGCGCCACAGAAATACATACGAAGGCGGTCAGGCCCGCCATCGAGAAGCTGGCGGAAACGCTTGCGGGATTGAGGCTTTGAGCCCGACAAGGGACTGGCAAACGGAGATGCTTGCCAGTCCCTTTCAAGAATGTCCTGATTGAAACTGAGGTTAAGAACTTTACCGGCTTGTCACTTGTTCAACCGTTTGGTTTAATCATCGCCGATGCGAATCTTGCAAAAGACAATTTCAATCTTGCTGGCGGTGCAGCTTCTGGTTTCCTTTGGGCTGTATGGCGGGCTTTGCTGCATCAAGGCAGCGGGACTGTCTGCGCCGCAAAAAGCTGAGCAAGTTGTCGAATCAGAAGATAACCTTCCGCCTTGCCACAGGAAAAAAGCGGCAGCAAAACCGGCTTCGCATCGGACACATAAAACCCACGCCACCACTCCAACTTCCAGCAGTAAGATCGCCGCTTCGGTCATCAATCGGGATTGTTGCTTCATGAAGCGAGAAATTCCCGAAGGCGAACCGCTGACGACCACCGTTGTGCCGCAAACCGGCAAACTGGTCGTTGTGCTTCCGACTTCGCCGTGGCGTGACGGCGAAATTGCGATTCAGTCGCTGCAACTTCCAGCTCAAGCTTCCTCCACTCACTCTCCGCCGCATACCGGCTTTCAGCTTAGCCTGAGAATCTAAACCAAACTCCGACAATATAGACATTTGTGCCTTCAGCATTTACGGCTGACGGCAAAGCTATTCGTGTCACCAGAAATTTCGGAGTACGAACAATGAAGTCCAAATTAATTGCCGTGCGGCTCCGCCAAGGAGTTGCGGCGGCGCTATGCGTTGCGTTGCTGATTCCAACAGCGACTGCGCAGCAAACGAACACCACGCAAACACAAGAAAAGCCATCGCCGAGCCTGACGCTCGAAGCGCTGGAGCAAATGGCGCTGAAAAATAATCCAACGCTTAGTCAGGCCGAAGCTGCCATCCAAGCCGCTGAAGGCCGCCGCCGCCAAGCTGGGCTGTGGCCAAACCCTGTGGTCGGTTACGAAGGCGAAGGGCTGGCGTTGAATCCGTCGGTGTATCCGTACCGCAACGGCCAATACTTTTTCGTCGAACAATCCATCCTGACCGGCGGCAAGCTCGGCAAAAGCAAAAACATCGCCGCGCAAGAAAAAGTTCAATCGCAAGCGGAGGCCGAAGCGCAAAAGCTGCGCGTGCTGAACGCAGTACGGATGCTGTATTACGAAGTTGCCGGCGCGCAGCAACTGCTTGATCTGCGCCAACAATTGGCCAATCTGACGCGTGAAGCAACGGAAATTTCCGAAGACCTGTTCAACACGGGTGCGGCGGATCGCCCGGACGTGCTGGCCGCCGAAGTCGAATTGCAACGCGCCGAAATTGATTTGCTGCGCGCGCGGAATGATTACAGCCGCGTTTGGCAGGTGCTGGCGGCGGTTATCAATGATCCGCAACTGAAACCCGCGCGGCTGGAAAACCCGCTGGAAACGGCGGCTCCTGTGCTGATTCAGGAAGAGTTGCTGGCGACGTTGTTGCGCGACAGCCCGGAAATGAAACGAGCAATGGCGGGTATAGAACGCGCCAAAGCCGTTGTCAGTCGAGCCAAAGCCGAGCCGAAACCGGACGTGTTCGTTCGCGGAGGAGTGGGATACAGCAACGAATGGGCGGAATTTTATGGCGGCAAAACCGGCTGGGAAGCTCGCGTGGAAGCAGGCGTGCGCTTGCCGATTTTCAATCGCAATCAAGGCGGCATCGCGGCGGCAAAAGCCGAGCTGACCGCCGCCGAAAACGAAGTTCAGCGCGTTGAACTGGCGCTTCGGGCGCGGCTGGCTGACAACTTCAATCGGTATCAGAACGCGCTGGGTGTCGCTTCGCGGTATCAACGCGAAGTCTTGCCCCGTGCGCAGCGAGCGTATGAACTGTATCTGGCCAAGTTCCGGCAAATGGGTGCGGCCTATCCACAGGTTTTGTTCACGCAGCGAACGCTGTTTCAGGCTCGGACGGAGTATGTTTCTTCGCTGGTGGAGCTGTGGCAAAGCGTCGTTCAGTTGCGCGGATTGCTGCTGACTGGTGGGCTGGACGCACCCAATGGCATAGCTGCAAATGCCGAGAATAACGGAGCCGGAAATCAATAAACACAAAGACGCGAAGAGACAAAGCCGCCAAGATTTTCCTTTGCGGCTTGGCGACTTTGCGTTGAACGTTTGAATGGAGAGTTTTTTATGAATTCAAATCGTCGTAATTTTCTTCGCCGCACTTCGATGCTTGGTGCTGGCATGGTCGCGGCTCAGACCGCAAACGCGCAGCAACAGCAGCAAACAAAACCTGGCACGCAGGATCATTCGCAGCATCAACACACCACGCCAGCACCAAAACCGGTTGCGCCATCAAAAGCGCCTTCGCAGCCGGAAACCTTGGGACAGCCTGCGCCTTTCCAGCCGGTGTATACGCCGGATATTCCGAAGTTGCCTTTCAAACTGGAAAACGGAGTGAAGGTCTTTCACTTGATTGCCGAG
>CAZXHW010000395.1:0-7407 GCA_964639915.1 uncultured Heliomicrobium sp. | reverse complement strand
GACGGCAACCTGCTGGTCAGCGTGAAGGCATTGCAAATCACCGGCGGCGCGGATTTCGCCGAAAACTTCGACGTCAGCGCTGAGAAGCTCACAGGCAACGCTTCTTCCTCAGAAATTCAACCCGGCATGGTCGTCGCCATTGACCCAGCCAATCCTGGGAAACTCAGCCTCAGCCGTCGTGCTTACGACCATCGCGTCGCTGGAATTATCAGCGGAGCGGGCGGCGTTAAGCCCGGAATGACGATGGGGCAGGAACAAACGCTGGCCGATGGCAAATACCCTGTGGCACTCAGCGGACGCGTTTATGTCTGGGTTGATGCGACGCGCAGCGCAATTCACCCCGGCGATTTGTTGACGACATCCGCTACTGCTGGTCACGCGATGAAAGCGGGTAATCTGGCCAAAGCGCAGGGCGCAATCATCGGCAAGGCCATGACCGGACTGAAATCTGGCAAAGGCCTGGTGCTGGTGATTGTTACGTTGCAATAAACGAAGCCTGGCCCGCAGCCACGTGAAGCCTGCGGGCCAGCTTCGTCTTGATTGATTTTGTCCGTTGCCAGAATGGAGGCCAGTTATGAATCTGCGATCATCAAAACAATTCGTTGCAGCCACCGAAATGCCGAACCTGAAGGTTCGAATGGTTCGCGCCATCGCAACCCTGGCGTTTGCACTGATGCTAAGCTGCTGGGTTTGTGCAATTACATCCCACGCTCAAATTACGCCAGATAAGACTACACCGGGACAAAACACATCCAGCCAAACCGATCTTTTCAAACCTAAACAGAACATTACACCGGGGTTCAAGATTGTCAGTGGCGATATTCAGGTTCCTCTGAAGTCATCGCCGGAAGCCAATTTTGAACGCAACTTATGGCCGAACGGCATTGTTTACTATGAGTTCGATGCCAACGTCACCCAGGCCAACCGTGATGCGGCGGTAGCAGCCATGCGGGAGTGGACGCCGGGCAACAGCCTGGTCTTCCGCGAAGGCAGAGGCAATTTAGGCCTCTTTCCAATCTATATTCACATTCAGAATTCGACCGGCAACAATTCCGCGCTGGGCATGATTCCGGGCGGGCAGATTTTGAATATGAGCAGTTGGGGATCACGCTTTATCATCGTCCATGAATTGGGGCACGCGCTGGGGCTGCACCACGAACACGAACGTCCGGATCGCGACTTCTTTGTGGCGATCAAGAGTGGAAACGTTCAATCGGGCCGAGAGAACCAGTTCACGAAACTATCAAACGAAACTCCAGTTTATGGTCCCTATGATTTCGATTCGATCATGCATTACGACAGATGCTCGTTTTCAACCGCCTGCCCTGCCGGTTCAACCTGCAACTGTACTGTTGCGCAGGAGACAATCCAGGTGCTGGGATCGAACAATGCAATCTGGCAATCCAAGATCGGGCAACGCGATCACATCAGCTACCTGGATCGCACCACAATTTCGTTTCTGTATTCGCTGGGTACTTTTCGCTTCGTTGACGCCACCAATACCTTCACTCAAAACGGCAGCTTCCTGCAGCCATATCAACGCCTTTCAACGGGCATCAACGCCACGCCTCGCGGAGGAACGTTGTGGATTCAGCCCGGCATCTATCGAGACGTAAAGCTATTAACCAAGCAAATGACGCTGCGGGCACCACTCGGCGGCGTCACGATTCAACCGGTCCAAGGTGTAGCAGGCGGGCCAATAGTGGCAGCGGTTTCAGCCGCCAGCTACAACGGCGAACTCGCTGCGGAATCAATCGTGGCAGCCTTTGGCGAAAATCTGGCTGCGGGCATAACGCTGGCTACGTCATTGCCGTTGCCGACAACGCTCGGCGGGGTAACGGTAAAAGTTAAAGACAGCGCTGGAATGGAGCGCAACGCCCCGCTTTTCTTCGTTTCTCCGTCACAGATCAATTATCAGGTTCCTGCAGGTGCAAGCGTCGGCGAGGCACAGCTTGGCGTATACAACGGCGACAAACTTGTGGCTACCGGCACGATCCCGATCGTTTCATCTTCCCCTGGCTTGTTCTCAGCCAATTCCAGCGGCGAGGGTGTGCCTGCCGCCTTGCTTCTGCGCGTTCGCGGCAACGTACAAACCTACGAGCCGCTGGCACGATACGATGCGCAACAGCAACGGTTTGTTCCTTTGCCGATTGACTTGGGGCCGGAAAGCGATCAGCTCTTTTTGATTTTGTTCGGCAGCGGATTTCGCGCGGCGGGAACTGCAGGTGTCACAGTGCTGATCGGCGACGAAGATGCCGAAGTGCTTTACGCAGGAGCCTCGCCGGATTTTGCCGGACTTGATCAAACCAACGTGCGCATTCCGCGCAGCTTGGTCGGCAAAGGCGAAGTCAACATTCTACTGACGGCTGACAACCGTTCGGCGAATGCCGTTACAGTCAATATCAAGTAAGCCTGCAAGCCAAATTACCTTAATCGGAACTGCGATCATTTGATGCAATGGTTGATAGAGCCTTTCTCCAACGGTTCGCAGTTCCGATTTAAGGCATAACTCCGGCAGGAGAAGCGATGAATTTTGAAGGCGGAATGTTTCTATTGCTGGGCGTGATTTTTGGCATGCCGTTGTTGCTTGGGATACTGCATTTGATCAATTGGATCGCCGGGCGAACGCTGATTCCACTGTGGATTCCGCTGGTTCTGTTAGTTGTTCTGCCGATTGCAGGTTCGTTTTACCTGGACACAGCAGGAGAGGTGCATACCGTCAAGGTCATCACCAAAAACGAGACGATCAAGTACGGACAACGATTCCACGATAGCGGTTCTTGGACGCGCCAACTTTCTGTGCAAGTCGAACATCCATGGGCTGATCCGTCGCTAACGCCTTATCTGTCGCTGAGCGCGGACGAGACGATATTCGATGCATTGCGCGTCGGGCAGACAACCCAGGTGCGCGTGCTGGAAGCGGGAAGACTCTTTAAGTTTGGGCGCTTTGCCAATCGCTCGACGCTTTCAATGGTTGCAGGTCTTTTCCCGCGAGAGCCGCAAGGGCCGTGGCATGAAGCCACAGCAACCATCGAGCAAGTCAGCGACTTTACCGAATACGTGCGGCGCTCTCCCAACAGCCGCAACCCTCTGCGTTGGCCCTACCAGATCGTTCGCCTCAGCTTCACACCTCCGGGTCGAACAGAACCTGTCGAAGTCATGGACAGCATCGAAATCGGCAGCGTCGCTGGCGTCGTCGAAAAAGCTGTCGTGCAAATTACCTGGCCGGAAGATGATCCACGCACCGCCCGTATTGTTGAGGGCCGCCCAGGCAGACCGTGGGCAAACTGGTTTTATATGATGGCCGAAGAGCTGGCGTTTGGAGGCATCGCCATTGCACTAATACTGGCGCTTGGCGTCTGGAGCCGCCGCCGGAAGGTAAAGAAAGCAGAAGAGTCCAACGCTGCGGTCTGAACTCAGTTCATCAATCTACCTTCAATTGTTCCCATGTATCCCTAAACCTCAGCACAGCATAGAATAGCCACCTTCCCAACACGTCAGAATCAGTGGAACTCCCCCCGGAGAAACAGATGTACCCACACAAGAAGAGGGTCGAAGCGCAACGCCCCTTCCCTGTAATTTGCCGTTTGCAATTGTTGATGCTGGCAGCTCTGGCTTTATCAGCATTACTGCTTCTCAGCCCTCCTCAAACAGTCGCTCAATCCAGCGATCAGGCGTTGCCGACCGTCGGCGCTTCTACGACGCGCGAAGTGCTTGGCGGCAAATCGCACAGCTATCCGTTGACGCTCGCGGCAGGGCAATACTTGCAAGTTTCCGTTGATCAGCGTGGCTGCGATATTGCGGTCGCATTGTTTGGTCCGGACGGAGCATTGCAGGCTGAGGCCGATTTCGACAGCAGCCTGCGTGGGCAGGAGATCCTTTCCTGGGTGACGAAGGTTGCCTGCGACTGCAAGCTTGAAATCAGATCAAAAAGCAAAACGACCGGGCGCTACATCCTGAAGATCGAATCGCTGAGAGAGGCGATGCCACAAGACCCTGACCGGGTTGCCGCCTATCGTTTGCAGATGGAAGCGAGAAAACTGCACTCGCAAGAAACTGCCGAAACGATGCGGCAGGCTGCTGGAAAATACGAAGCGGCGCTGGCGGCCTGGAAGACTCTTGGGGATCAAGCCGGACAAGCCTCAGTGCTTTTGGATTCGGGGAGCCTGTATTTCGATCTGGCCGATGCCAAGAGATCGTTCGACGCCTGGGATCAATCGCTGGCCTTGTGGCGCACGCTGGGCCGGCATATGGAAGAAGCAAGAGCGCTCAGCAATCTTGCGCTGCTCAGCTACGCCAAGGGGGAAAAAGAAAAGGCACTGGAACAATACAATCAAGCCTTGGCACTTCATCGCGCGGAAGGCGACCAGTTCTGGGAGGCGGAGACGGTGAACCGCATCGGCTGGGTTTACAACGCGATGGACGAATGGCAACGCGCCATTGAACAACACAACTTAGCTCTGCCAATGCGCCGCGAGGTGAGTGACCGAGAGGGTGAGGCGGTTACGCTCAACGACCTTGGGCGCGTCTACGACATACTGGGTGAGAAGCAACGCGCCGTTGAATTTTACGAACAGGCGTTGCGCCTAAGCCCGCCTGATGAAAACCCTGAAGGCGCTGCTCAGATCCTCATACGCCTCGGCGTGGTTTACGATTCCACAGGCGAAAGTCAGAAAGCGCTCAACGCTTACGGCCAGGCACTGAGCTTGTTGGAGAAAGTCGGGAACCGCCGGGCGCTGGCCACAGCGCTGAACAACGTTGGGCTGACACATGCCAATCTGGGAGATTATGACCGGGCGATTGAATACTATGACCGGTCGCTGAAGCTTTCACGCGAGTTAGGATTGGGCGTCGGCGCAGCAACCACGCTGCATAACATCGGCCTGGTTTATCGCGCTGCGGGCCAGATGCAGCAGGCAATTGAGTATCACAACCAGGCGCTGACTTCTTACAAAGCGCTCAACAACCGCGGAGGGCAAGCGCTGGCCTTGCAGGCTCTGGGCGCTGCGTATCACGAGGTGGGCGATGAGCGCCGGGCGGTGGAGTTTCTCGATCAGGCGCTGGCCTTGCGCCGAACACTGGGCGACCGTCGCGGCGAGGCAATCACGCTGACCAGCCTGGGCAATGCCTGGGCTGCGTTGGGCGAGACACAAAAGGCGCACGATTCCCTGAGCCAGGCTCTGCTATTGCACAGAGCGGTTGCCAATCGCTCCCAAGAGGCTGAAACCTTGCTCGGCCTGGCGAGGGCTAAGTACGAGTTGGGTAACGCCGCCGAAGCTCGCGCGCTGCTCGATCAATCGCTGCAACTCACCGAATCTATCCGAGCCAAAGCGCCGGGGCAGGAACTGCGCGCTTCTTACTTTGCCACCGTGCAGCGCAGGTATGAATTGGGCATAGACTTGCTGATGCGAATGCACCAGGAACGGCATGCAGAAGGGGCCGGCGGGCAGAATTTGGCGGCCTTGGAACTGAGCGAGCGAGCGCGGGCGCGCAGCCTGTTGGAATTGCTGACCGAGAGCAGCGCCGATATTCGCCAGGGGGTTGATCCCGCGCTGCTGGCCGAAGAGCGCTTGTGGCAGCAGCGGCTCAATGCGCGCGCCGAAGCGCAAACCAGACTGCTGGGCGGCAAACACACCGAAGCGCAGGCCGCGAGCTTGGCCAAAGAAGTTACCGACTTGACCGCCAAGCTACAGGAGGCCGAAACACGGATTCGGACGATGAGTCCGCACTATGCTGCGCTCGCGAAACCGCAGCCGCTTAGTGTGTCAGAGATTCAAAAACAACTGCTGGATAACGACACGCTGCTGCTGGAATACTCGCTTGGAGATAAACGCAGTTATCTGTGGCTGGTTTCGCCGACCTCCGTTAACAGCTACACCCTGCCGCCGCGCGCTGAAATTGAAACCGCCGCGCGCAAAGTTTACGAACTGCTGACCGCACGCCAGTCGCAGCCCGGATTGACGGAAGCGCAACACATCGAACGAGTGAAAACGGCGGAGGCGGAACTTCCCGCTCAGGCCGCCGCATTGAGCCGGATGCTGCTCGCGCCCGTCGCCGCTCAACTGGGCAACAAACGGCTGGTGATTGTGGCTTCAGGAGTATTGGAATATCTGCCCTTCGCCGTTTTGCCAGAACCGCAATCTGGAAATGAGCTGCAGCCCCAAGCGTTGTTGATTAATCACGAGATCGTCAACCTGCCTTCAGCATCCGTGTTGGCAGTGTTGCGCCGCGAAACTGAATCACGACAGGCTGCGGCCAAAACCGTGGCCGTGCTGGCTGATCCGGTCTTTGCCGCAAACGATCCACGAATTACCACAGTCGCCAGAGCCTCAAAAACAAAAACCGTTATCGCCCCATCAATTCCAGCCACAACCATTAGTCAGCCAGTAGCCGATCAAACGACGTCCGCACTGAATCGCGCGGTGCGCGGCTTTCACTTTGCCGAGCGCGGCGACCTGTCAAGACTGCCTTTTTCACGTGAAGAAGCCGAAACCATCCTGTCTTTTGCCCCGAGCGCCAAAGGGTTAAAAGCGTTGAGCTTTGCGGCCAGCCGGGCAACTGCCCTCAGTGCTGAGCTGGGCCAATACCGCATTATTCATTTCGCTACGCACGGATTCCTGAACAGCGAACATCCTGAATTGTCCGGTTTGGTGTTTTCCCTGGTGGACGAAACGGGTAAGCCGCAAGACGGATTTCTGCGGCTGCGCGAAATTTACAACTTGCGATTGCCCGCTGATCTGGTTGTGCTCAGCGCTTGTCAAACCGCGCTGGGAAAGCAAATCAAAGGCGAAGGGCTGATTGGATTGACGCGCGGGTTTATGCACGCGGGCGCGCCACGCGTTGTGGCCAGTTTGTGGCAAGTGAACGATCTGGCGACGGCTGAATTGATGAAGCTGTTTTATCGCGGAATGTTGAAGGACGGCCAGCGACCAGCGGCGGCGCTGCGCTCGGCTCAGCTTGAAATGATGAAGCAAAAACGCTGGGTTTCACCGTATTTCTGGGCGGCTTTTGTGCTGCAAGGGGAATGGCGATAGCAAACGCATTGTTCCTGATTGTGGTGGCCGATAATAAACGACCAAACGGCGGCAAAGCTTTGGCTGGAAAATTGACAAGGAATGCTCAGGCAAAGCCTGATCAAGGATAGCGTAGAAAGTGATTGGGGATCTGACCGGGCGCTGAAACGACTCAATTCTGTAAATTCCTGCGAAGTAAATTTACACCGCAAGCGTAGAGGAATCAGGAAGACGCAGCAGTATTCCTGTCTTCTAGCCATTCTTGCAACCCGTTCCACACCAAAGAGCCTCATCAGATTATCACCCGGCCAGATCACCTTTCCCGTGAATTAGCCCCACGCACAATCACCGGAAACTCGTCATCTTTCGAAATATCAGATTTGATGTATTGAAA
>CAZXHW010000394.1:0-7429 GCA_964639915.1 uncultured Heliomicrobium sp. | reverse complement strand
CAGCCAAAATCAGGATTTACCACGCCAGCCAACGTATAAGTCACGATGTCCAGGTCGGGCGCGATATAAAGGCCGAACATTTCAATATCGTCACCTGTATTCACGATGATGGAAATTTCTTCCGGAGCCATCACCTGACTTAACCCATCGAGGAATTTCGATGCGCCCACACCTCCAGCCAATGCAGTGATCATATTGTTTTCTATTTTTTATTTGACCGTTTGATTCGGGGCACAGTGAATATTCAGCCAATCGTTGCTAACGCTTCAATCATTTGTCGGCAGCTTCGATCAGCCCTTGGGGTCGTAAAAAGTTTATCGGCCGACATTCCGGTATAAACCCGCACTCAGCGGCCAGCGCAAAGTAACGCTGCATTCCGGAAATGTTTTCGGGGTCCAGATCGTAATTCACGTTGTCTTGCAGATAAGCCAATAGATTTTGTTGCGGCAATCTTAACGCTTCAGAATAACTAGCGGCGATCTGATTCAGTCTTGCTATCCCTTCAAGCTTGGCAGCCAGGAAATCTCTGGTAATCACGTCTTGATGCTCGATCACTTCGGCTCTCGCTGCCCATACTGCAAACACAAATGGCAATCCGGTCATTGTGCGCCACTCTTCAGCCAAATCGTAAATCTGTACTCCGAGCTGCGGAGCCAACGCTGCAAGCCGCATCGCTGGGTCGCCAATCACCAGCGCAGCATCACTGTCTTCGAGCATATTTTCGCAGCCAGCCGCAAAGTCCGGAGTCCGTTCCGTGAAAACCGGATGCGAACCATATTGTCGTTCAAACAAAATTTTAACCAGGGTTTGCGAGGTCCGCGAAGAAGTATCCAACGTCACGCGCCTGACTTCCTGCAAAGAACACCGGGAAGCAATTAGTACGCTTTGAACGCGCTTTTTGGATGCCACGGCTACATCCGGAATCACCAGCAAACCTGGAATTCGTTGGTATTCAATGACTGGAATCAACGCAATTTCGCATTGCTTGGCAGCCAACATGGCTGCACAACGTGACGGAGCGGCATCACCAAGAAATTCATAATTGTGGCGCAGGGAGCCTTGCGAAAAACTGTAAACCAATGGCGCAGAATTCAGGTAAGTAGAAGCGGCGATTCGCATAAATGTTTGTTTTGAAACCACTTCGACACAGTCAGTCCAAAGTGCATTCCTCGAAAAACATTCTATCCACAGCCATCCTGACTAGCAAACAACCCTCTTTATCCAGCTTCCAGAAAAGCCTTTTCTCTGGGTTGCCTGAACAGAAAAATTTTGTAGACACCAAAATAAACAGTGCTATACTCCGCGCCGTTCCAACCCAGTTTCAGACAAAACGGAAAACCCAATAATTTTTCTCAATCTTCGTTGAAAGGACAGGTTCATCTATTATGAAGCTTTCTGCCCATGCTCTGCGCGCATTACAAGATTTGGATGAAATCGGCCGTGAAGCCGTTGAACAAATTGTTCGTTCGCATGTTCATGCCTGCCGTTTGAATGGCTTTCAACCCGAAAATCTGGAGCGCGTTTACCAGGAAGCAATCGAAATTATCCGTCTGGAAGGCCCGCCAAAGAAAGAATCCGGGCTATCGGTCAGCAAGTATGAACCGACTCGTCGCTATGAGCAGTATCGTAGCCCGCGAGCCTTGTAAGGTCGGCTCTTCCCTACTTGGGAGGCGCTCTCGCAATTGCTGGCAATCAATCAACAGTAGGATTCAAGAAAGGACAAGCAAATATGACTAAGAAGTTTGTCTCTCTGTTCATCGTGTTGGCCATGGCATTAAGTATTGCTGCCGTGTCCACTGCCCAAAAGAAAGACTCAGACAAAGTTACATTGACTGGCAACATTGTTGACAAAGCATGCGCCACAGGACGGATGAAAAAAGACGATGCCCAAGCGTCAATTGACGCTCACAAAAAGAGCTGCTCGTTGATGGAAAACTGCCTGAAGAGTGGTTTGGGCGTTTATGCCGATGGGAAATTTGTTGAATTCGATGAAAAAGGCGCCACGATGGCAAAATCTGCCCTTGAAAAAAGCACAAAAGATAACGGTGCTAAATTTAAAGTTATGGGCAAAATGATGGATGACAAATTGGTCGTATCCAGCATTGAAGAAATGAAGTAATTCAGCGAATTTAAATGAGAAAGTAAATGGCGCTACGATTGCACAATCGTAGCGCCATTTACTTTCTGCGGAACAATTAACAACCTATTTTTTCAACTCAGCTTGCATCGCCGGAATGTACATCCGCTCAGCGTACTCTTTGACCATGCGGCGCGCACTAAAGACAGGCGCAGCGGTTCGAATCGCTTCTTTTAGCAGGTGAATCCAACGGCGAGGCACGCCATCACTGTCGCGGTCAAAATAAAGCGGAACGACCTCTGTTTCCAGCACTTGATAGAGAGCTTCAGAATCAGCTTCGTCACGATACTCCTCGCTAACGCCTTCGGGAATTGAAGGCTCAATCGCCCAGCCATTGGTTCCTTTGTAACCTTCATACCACCAGCCGTCTAAAACACTCAGATGTGGAACACCGTTTAGTGCAGCTTTCTGCCCGCTGGTTCCACTCGCTTCAAGTGGAACGCGAGGATTATTCAACCAAATGTCCACTCCCCGCACCAGGTGTTTGGCCACATGAATATCGTAATTTTCAACAAAAGCGATTCGTCCCCCCAAGTTGTGATCCCGAGCGAATTCGTAAATTTCGTGAATCAGGCCGCGTCCGGGCGAATCCGCTGGATGCGCCTTGCCGGCAAACACAATCTGCACTGGTTGCCATTCGTCGTGAAAAATCTTCTTCAGTCGCGCAAGGCTTTTGAAAATCAGCGTCGCACGTTTATAGGTGGCAAACCGGCGAGCAAAGCCAATTGTCAGCGCATCCGGATTCAATAAAGTTCCAGCCGTAAGCACGCGTGTTGGGCCAGCCGCTTCAGTGATCCAATCCCTGCGCACACGCTCTCGCATAAAGTTGAACAGTTTGTGTTTCAACGTTTGATGCACCTGCCAAAATTCAGCGTCAGGAATGTCATGAATTCGTTCCCATAGGGTCGGATCGTCGTGTTTGGCCAGCCAATCGTGGCCCAGGTATTTGGCAAACAGCCGGTTCATTTCTGGGGCAAGCCATGTCGGCGAATGAACTCCGTTGGTGATGTGGGTAATTGGCACTTCGTCTTCGGTTCGATCAGGCCACATCGAATGCCACATCTGACGCGAGACACGCCCGTGAAGCTGGCTGACCCCATTGCATTTGCCCGACAATCGCAACGCCAGCACGGTCATATTGAAATTCGGCGCGCCACCGTCCGGATGTTCGCCCAAGGCAAAAAACTGTTCCCGATCCAAATTCAACGCTTCCCAATAACCAGCAAAGTGCGTTTCGACCAATTGGAACGGAAACGCATCATGGCCAGCCGGGACCGGCGTGTGTGTGGTAAAAATTGTGGTTTCTCTCACCATAGCGGCAGCTTCATGAAAACTCTTGCCGCTTTGCACCTTCGATCGAATTCGTTCCAGCATCATAAAGGCGGCATGTCCTTCGTTGGCGTGAAAAACAGTTGGGCGAATACCGAGCCTTTCCAGCAACCGAACACCGCCAATTCCCAGCACGATTTCCTGGCGAATTCGCATTTCCTGATCGCCGCCGTACAGCCGCGCCGTTAACTCGCGATCCCAGGAATGGTTTTCTTCGACATTTGTATCCATCAGATAAACCGATATGGAACCAAGCCTGACACGCCAAACAGCGACCTGAACACATCTGCCGCCAACTTCTACCTTCAGCAATCCGCCTTCGCTGTCGCGAGAAATCACAGACTCCAGCGGAGTCGTTGAATAATCCAAAGGCTCATAAATTGAATCTTGACGCCCTTCTCCCGTGATGCGCTGAATAAAGTAGCCTTGCTGGTAAACAAACCCAATTCCAACCAACGGCAACCCAATATCACTGGCTTCTTTGCAATGATCGCCCGCTAAAATCCCAAGTCCTCCGGAATAAATTGGCAATGATCCATGTAATCCAAACTCAGCCGAAAAATAGGCGATTGTTTGATCCGCCAATTGCGCATACTTTTCCGTAAACCATGTTCCTTTGGCGGCTAACGCTTTATCAAAAGCCAGCATGATTCCGTCGTAATGACGCAGAAAGGCTGGATCAGAGGCCGCCGCTTCCAATTTTGACGGCGAAAGCTGCTGCAAAAATTTGACTGGATTATGATAAGTAATTTCCCACAGCGTCTTGTCCAAGTGCTGAAATAACAAGTCGGCGGTCGGCTGCCAACTCCACCATAAATTGTTGGCCAACTCGCTTAATCGTCCGATACGAGTTGGCAAGGCAAGGTCTTTTTTAATGCTCATTACAGATGATTCCGCTTTCCTCTACAGATTATTCAAGCAATCAACAATTTGAGAATGAGGCTGTTGATTAACTGAAATTTGCTTTGATTATTTTGCGAGTGATTTTGGCCAGAACTGGCCAACCTTCTAAGCCACTTTAGCCACCTCTATTCCACCCGTCAACCACGTAAAATAGATATGTTTTGGCCTGCTTGACATAGCCTCAAACCCCACCTACGCTTCGCCGCGAAGTTCATCATCCATCGCACAAGCGTTTTCGGAAGTTCCAAACTTAGTTTTCCTAAAATTTAGAACTGATTGGGAGAAGCCAAAAGTGCCTTTCTTTTTTGACTTGTCGTCCTTGGTCCCACTCGTGGAGCGCAATCCCTTTGAGCCAGTGGCTGTACCCGACGCCATCCTGGCCAAGCCAATTGGCGAAAACGATGAGCCGGAGTTGAATGAATCTTTGGTCGAACCACCAATCATCGCGCCAACTAACACAAAACCATTGGCCGAAGCCGCTTCCAGTGAGCCAGAGCCGGATTTTGGCTTGCCTATTCCCGAACATTACGATTTCGATATGATGCGGGCGCTATGCCAAGACCCGTTTCGATTGTTTGTTTATTGGCAGTTAAAAGACAGTCCGTTTGATCGTCTGCAAAAAATCTTCCCAAAAAATGAAATTGAAAACTTTCATTCGGTCTTGAAGCTGGTTGATGAAACAACAAGTATTTCCGTCTTCTTCAATGCCGCATTTACCAATGAATACTGGTTTAGTGTTTTTCCTGATCGTCGCTACAGAGTAGAGTTAGGAGTGCGTTCGCAGCATTATGGATACATCAAGCTGCTTACTTCCCAAGCTGTTCAAACGCCGCGCGGTGGTCCTTCCGATCAAGCTGCGCCTGAAGAGCATTACCACATTGAGACAGATGAATTCCTGGACGTGCTGCGCGATAGCCATCTAGTTCCCGAACGTGCATTCACGATTGAGGAGTTATTGCCCGGAGCAGGCGAGGTTCCGGCTGGATTCCGTAATGCAATTTGGGAATCATTTCCTTCTTCGTTTCGACGACTTATCCATGCCATCGCGGATATGGAGGCCGGACGCGATTATGAGCGCTGGTGGGAGAAATTAAACCAGCACGAACAAAGTAAGCTGGTGCAGCAATTTTTGGAAATCATTGCCCAAATGGGTGATGGCGAATTGGCTTATATGCTTTTGCTTCGCTACCTACCAGAATTGCTCCGCCGCACCGTGTTGGACGAAGAGCAAGCCAATGGCCAGAAACAGGAACTTCAAGTTGATAAGCCCATCCAGCTTTTCTTGGCCGAAAAGCTAAGCCAAACTGCTTCCGAAACCCATACTCTTTTCTCTTCTTAATATCTAAAGGAAGTTGTCTCAGCAGATTTCAGTTTACTTCCAACAACATAGGCGTGTTTTCAAAGTCAGACTTTAACCCTAGCTTTCATCCTTAAAAATTCTCTTGACGGCTTATTAAACTCAAGCTATCTTCCCTTTTCTTGAAAATGACTTTCAGCTTTAACTTAAAACAACCATTTTTGTGGCGTGCAAAGTTTTGCTTCATTTCCTAAAAACCATAAGGGAGCGGATTTCAACACAAGAAATGGGAGATAGAAATTTAACCTGTAGAAGGAAAGAGGCGACTGCCAAATTCCAATAAGAAGAAAGCCTCCGGTGCGGCAACACCGAAGGCTTTTAAGCAACAACCGGCCTGCTCGGTTCTGGCAACTTCACAAGCGGTGTGCGCCATTCATCCTAGCACAGCGCTTTAAACATAGCAGCACAGCCGCTTTGGCGCGTGCCAGGAGAATTTATGGTGATAACCAAGCCACCCTTCCTTTCGTCACCTTCAACTCATTACAAACTCATCCAACAAGTAACCAGGTATTCAATACCGAGCAGGCAACCCAAGTAATCTGCTTATAAGCTGACATAAATAATTTCCACTGGAAGGACGAAAGAAAATGAAGAACCAAATCCTGCTGCTATTTGCAGGCTGTTGGCTTGCAACATTTATAGGTCTGCTAGTTACGTTTTGGCTGGAGCCGACATTCGGTCGTCAAAATATCCGCCGCCCGTCGGATAAGGAATTTTGAAATGGAAACTGCACGAATCTGGCTGTGCGATTGTGGTCGCGTTCACCTTGAAACAAGGAATTGTCGAATGTCTTTTATGCCAACCGAATTTCTCACTTGGCTGAGAAGTTCAGCAGGCGCGGACGGCGCGGGAACGAATCCGCCTCAGCAATCCTACCTGAACAAAGCTTGTGAACTTGGAAACTTAGGTTCTCGCGCCGTCCAAAGACAACTGCTATCGCTGACAGCTTAGCAAAGAAGGAGGGAAGATTTTGGCCCACAAAACATTCGAGTCAGCGCGTTTACCGGTGCGCTGTTACAAATGCAGCGGTGGCTGCATTCACCTGGAATACGGGAGCGCAATGTTCACCTTCACAAAACAGCAATTTCGCGCGCTGGCGGAAGTCATCGCCGAAACACATAAACGAATTCAAGCCGAAACCGATCCAACGCTAGATTCACTGGAATTCGTTGAATCATTGGTAATGTAAAGGATGCTGACCGTGAAGCCGCCAGTCGGCTTTCTTGGTCAACAAGATTGGTACTGCATTCTGTCTTGATCACAAGACAGGGGAAGAATGCCAGTGCCAATGGATCGGCGGCGAAACCAGGACTCTCCGCATTCGCCGCCGATAACCATATTCATCCAATTGGCTTCGCCCAAAACAGGCGGTGCGACAAGGCTTATAAACATGGTTTTTATTCTGGAGGGACACGATGAAGGTCAGATTGAAAAAAGGTTGTAAAAAAAATGCTGCTCCAAATCGCAAAAAATCAACGCGCCGAGGAGCAAAGTATTGGGCTTCGCTATTTGCGCTCAGCTCGCTGATGGCCAGCGCGCCTTATACCAGCAGCAAGGCAATGACCGTCACCAGCCTGCGAGAAACGCGCGGCGGTTGGGAAGCAATGTATGCGCAAGATCAGGCGCAAATTACCAGCCGCTTCGATATTGCCGCCGGCTCACTGGAACCCGACCAGCTGGCCCACGCCCCGCTCCCCTGGTCG
>CAZXHW010000393.1:0-7431 GCA_964639915.1 uncultured Heliomicrobium sp. | reverse complement strand
TCACGCCGGGAGCTTTGCTGACGGCAGGTTCGACCACGACGCAGCTTGGCACGACGACTTGTGATGGCGTGCTGATTCCTGGTGGGGCGCAAGCTCTGGTCGGCAACGCGACGGCTGTTGGTCCGCAAGCCAATGGCTTTTTGACGCTGTTTCCTGCCGGCGCCTCAAGGCCACTGGCAGCAAGCTCGAATTACCAGGCCGGGATCAACATGAACGCGCCGTTTACTGTCGGCCTTTCACCCAGTGGTCAATTCAACATTTATACGGCGGCGGCGACCAATCTGGTGGTAGATGTGCTGGGCTATTACAGCGCACAATTAAATGACACGAACGGCCAAGGCTTGCTGTTCAATCCGCTGCCGACGCCAGTGCGATTGCTCGACACGCGCGCAGGGCAGACGGGCTGCTTTACATCGGGAACACAAATGACTGGCGGCACCGCGTATCTACAACCGGCGACCGGCGTTTGCACAGGCATTCCGGCCACCGCCAAAGCTGTCGTCGGCAACGCAACCACAGTGAACGTCGTCGCGAATGGCTTCCTGACCTTCTGGCCGAGCGACGCCAGCCAGCCCTTCGTTGCTGCATCGAACTATCGCAGCATCACGGTCTTCAACCGTCATTTCACGGTTGGGTTGGGGACAGACGGAGCTTTCAAACGCTTTGCGTCCAGCACGACGGATCTGGTAATTGACCTGTCAGGATACTTTGCACCCTGATCTTCAACAGCGTTTAAGCCAACATAATGGTCTGCTACCCGTTACCGCGGTAGCAGGCCATAGCTCACTTTTTATACGCTCTCATCGTTTCGCGCAAAATCGGCAGATCAGAGTCAGCGTCTTTCCACGCCGCGAAGAAATCTTCGTAGGCCTTCTGGCTCCTAATCCTATCGCCGGTAAGCGCCGCCGCACGAGCAAGCCCTAGATGCGCCAGCGAATAGAGCGCTGAGAGCGGCGCATAACCCCGATGATCAAGAATCTTTTGAAATTCTGCGGCAGCTTCCGCGCCGCGTCCCAGTTTCAGGTAAGCCTGCCCGCGCAAATATTGCGGCCAGAATTCGGCAATGGATTCGTAGCGCGATGTCGGTTGTAATTGTTCGATTGCTTGCGTGGCCCTCTGACCGGGGCCGCCGCGTTGCAGTTGCAGCGCGGCGCGAATCAGTGGTTGCCAGATTTCATTGCTTATGGTGTCTTCAGGAAAACGCCTGGCCAGTTCGTCCGCCAGTGATTGCGCCTGTTGCGGCACGCCACACAACGCTAGCGCCAAGCCGGCGCGTTCAAGAGGCAGTCGCCCGCGTCCGAATGCCAGTCCTTGCGTGGCGCTCGCCTTGGCCAGACGGCAATCCCCGAATACGGCGCTTCGCAACGCCTGCTCGGTGGCATAGCGCGCGGCTACCTCCCGATTATCGCCGCGTGCGGCCAGATCAATTGCGCGGCGTGAGAATTCCTGTGCTTTCTGCCATTGCCCGACGAAGGTCGCTGCGCCGGTTTGCCAGTCGAGCGCGACGTATTCATCCGGCTTCCCTCCTGCCCAATCAAGCTGCTGTTGCATCCCCGCCGTGTCGCCGCCGATGAAAGCGAGTTGATAGAGAAAGGTGTGATACGGGGTCATGTCGAGTTTCAATTGCAACGCCTGCGAAAGGGTGTCTTTGGCTTCGGCAAAACGGTTGAGGCGAATGAGTGAGAGCGTCAGCCCCCGGTACGGAGCGGCAAAATTGCGATTAAGGCGGATGGCTTCGTTGAGCGGAGCGAGCGCCTGCTCGAATTGGCCGAGTAAAAAATAGGCGAGTCCCATCTCGTTTTGCGCGGTGGCGCCACGCGGGGCCATCTGGCGTTGCGCCAGCGCACTTTCCACTGACTTGTTAAGGTTGCCGGCGATGAGGCGCTGCGACCAGGTGGCAATGTCCAGCTTGGCATACTCACTGACGGGAGCTTTAGATTGGGCTACCCTCTCTTCTTCGATCTGAATGATTTTGGCTTCGTATTCTGCTGCCGCTTCTGGCTGATCGGTAGCGAAGCAAATAATGGTTAATCTGTCGTAGGCGAGGAGAAACTTCGGGTCAAGTTCGGCAGCACGCCTGACGAAGGGGAGCGCTTCGGTGATGCGGCCCGAAACCATCAACGCATTGGCTTCAGAAAAAGCCTTAAATGCCCGCAAGTCTGAAGTCGTGGCCTCTACCAGAGGCTTGTCGGATTGCTGAATTGAACTCAAGGATTCGCCCAACTGAGCGCGCAACTGTGCCGCAGCTTGTCTGAGAGCGGGCAACACCTGTTCTTTGCTGGTGGCGGTGGTTTGCACGCGCGTCAACTCTTCGCCACTCTGGCCTCGCAACGCTACTATTGTAATCACGTAATGGCTGCCGAGTGGAGCAATTGAACCGGCGATGAAGGCTTTCAGGTTTTGCCGTTCGCAAATCTCCTGCGCCAGTTCTGCCGTGACACGCGTGTCAACGGGGCGTTCCATCTGCCGTAGCGTTTGTCGCACGCGCGCTTCAGGGAAAACATTGATGAAGCGTGACTGTTCCAACTGCGTGGCCAATCCCAGTTTAAGCATTCCGTCAAAGATGTCGTCGCCGGTCTGGTTGGAGAAATCGGCCAACAGCACAGTGTCTTTAGCGGTCGGCAGGCTGGAGCGCTGAAAGTAAAACCAGGCAACGGTGGCGAGGCTCATAATAATTCCGGCCAGAGCGATCAGTGCGGCTCGGCGGCGTTTATTCGTAGTCCCGGCTTCAGGCGGAAGCGTCCGGCGCTGCGAACTTCCGCTTTCAGGCGGAGCGATGAGCTTTTCCATCAGCAATTGTTCTTTAAGCTGATTGAGATCGTCGAGCAAATCCTGGGCGGTTTGATAGCGTTCCGTTCTGTCTTTGCGCAACGCCTGACCGATGATCCGCTCAAGTCCCGGCGGAGTTTCAGGGGCAGTTTCGGCCAACGGCGGCGGTGAATCCCGCAAAACCGAGGCAATGATTTCACTCGTCGTTGCGCCTGCAAACGGCGCGTGGCCCGCGATCATCTCGTACATCATTACGCCTAGGCTAAAGACATCTGTGCGCGCATCCGCCTTCTCTCCACGCGCCTGTTCAGGCGACATATACCGTGGCGTACCCATCACGATTCCTGCTTCGGTGCTGTTTCCGGTCAGCATTGATGACTGCGAACCGACAACTGTCGGCGCGACTTCGGTCAGCTTGGCCAGTCCGAAATCAAGCACTTTAACCAGCCCGTCGCGCCGCACCATCACGTTTTCCGGTTTAATGTCGCGATGAGCAATTCCAGCCTTGTGCGCTGCGGCCAAGGCGGCGGTCACTTGTGCGGCCAGATCAATCGCTTCTGTCAGCTTGATCCGATGGTCCGACGCGCCAGTCAGTTTTTGGCGCAGTGTCTCTCCCTCGACGTATTCAGTGACGATGTAGTGTAGTGGGCCCTGTTCTGCTGAGGCTTCGCCGATTTCGTGAATCGTGATGATGTTTGGATGGTTCAGCGCCGAAGCGGTGCGCGCTTCCTGAGCAAAGCGGCGCATACGCGCTGCATCAGCGGTGAATTCGGCAGGCAAAAGCTTTATGGCAACTTTGCGGCTGAGACGCACGTCTTCGGCCAGCCAAACTTCTCCCATACCACCTTTGCCCAGCAGCGCAAGAATCCGAAAGTGGCCAATACTTTGCCCAATCAGGCTGGGGATGGGTGATTCGGCCTGATCAACAGCCATTACGCGCGCCAGGGCTTCCAGGGCAGGCTGGTCAATCAATCTTTCTTCGAGCTTCTCGTATTTAAGGAGTGATTCGACTTCTTGCCGTAACGCTTCATCGCCGCCACAGGCCGCAACCAGATAGGCTTCCCACCGCGCTGGCTCAAACTCCAACGCGGCGTGGTAAAGACGAGCGACTTCTTTGTACCGGTCAGGCGTCATCGTTGTTTTCCCGATCCAATTCCCGCAGCAGCCATGACCGGGCCAAGCGCCAGTCGCTGCGCACGGTGCGGGTTGAAACTTTCAGGACTTCACTAATTTCTTCTTCGGTCAGCCCGCCGAAAAAGCGTAATTCGACAACCTGACTTTGCCGCTGGTCGAGTGTGGCCAGCGCATCCAGCGCGTCATTAAGCGCCACCAGATCATCATTTTGTTCCGGGCTGACAATCAGGGTTTCATCCAACGAAATCTGATGCGCGCCGCCTCCGCGTTTTTGGTATCCATGCTTGCGAGCCAGGTCCACCAAAATCTGCCGCATCAGGCGCGCGGCAACGGCGAAAAAATGCGCCCGGTTTTCCAGGCGCACCTGCCCTGCGTCAATCAGGCGCAGATAGGCTTCATGGATAATCGCGGTGGTTTGCAACGTGTGTCCGGCACGTTCGTTGCGCATGTAACTGTGGGCCAGCCTGCGCAGTTCACCGTAAACCAGCGGCATCAGCCGGTCGAGCGCCCCCTGATCGCCTTCGCTCCAGGCGAGCAATAGTTGTGTGACCTCATGGGATTGCGGTGTTGGCATAAAGCCCAATTGAGCCGTTAAGTCCTTGAAACGGCGGCATTGTAGCGTTGTGCAAGCCTTGTAAGCCAATTGCCAAAAAGAAAGTCAAAAAATCCTGCCACGAAATTTCCGGTTTTTGCCTTCATTCTCGCATGTAGAGCCGAGGAGCGGGATGCGCTCGTTCCTGCCAATCTTTTGAACCAATAGACCAAGGGGAAGACAATGATCGCAACAAAATTGTTTTGGCCTGGGACCAAACTGTTCTGTCTGGTGTTATTGACGCTGGTTGTTTTCGTTGCGCCAGCGGCCACGGCGCAAACCACAGGCTTCACGTATCAGGGAAAGCTGACGGACGCGGGCAATCCCGCCAACGGCAATTACGACCTGCAATTCAAACTCTTTGACGCGCTGGCCGGTGGTGCGCAACAGGGCGGGACGCTGGTGCGCACGCCCGTCGCTGCCAGTGGGGGGAGTTTCACGGTTACACTCGATTTTGGCGCTGCTGTGTTCACTGGCGCAGATCGTTTTCTGGAAATCGGCGTGCGTCCGGCGGGCAGTGGCAATGCTTACACAACGCTTAGCCCGCGCCAGCCCATAACCCCCACTCCTTATGCAATTCGTTCGATGAACTCCACGCAATTGGGCGGTGTTGACGCCAGTCAATATGTCACCACTTCAAGCGTCGGGAGTGCGTTTATCAAAAACGACACAGCGCTACAAAGCAGCGCGAATTTCAACATCTCCGGCAATGGATATGTTGGCGGCAACGTGGGCATTGGGACGACCAGCCCGCAGTCAAAGCTGGACGTACAAGCCACTGGGTACGGTATTACGCAGACGGCTGGCGCGGTGACGGTCGGAACGTTCATCACCACGGCCGCTGGTGGTTCCGCCTATTTCGGCACGAAGTCGAATCATCCGCTGAACTTTTTCACCAATGGCGGCTTGCCCCAAATGACGATTGATATCAACGGCAACGTGGGCATCGGCGTTAGCCCAACGACGAAGTTGCATGTCCTGAACACCACTGGAGGCACCTCCGCCATCTTCGGCGAAAGCGCGACCGGGCCAGGCGTGTCTGGCAAAAGCACCAGCAGTCGCGGCGTGTTTGGCGAAAGCACCAGTTTCATTGGCGTCTGGGGCAAGAGCACTACGAGTGGCGGCGTGTATGGCGAAAGTGTCAGCGGCTCAGGTGTTTACGGTCAGACTTCAGCAGCCAGCCTGACGGTAGGAGGCGTATATGGCAAAGGTTTAGGCAGCGGCAGCATTGGCGTGATTGGCGAATCAAACATCAACAATGCAGTAGGCGTGTATGGCGTTAGCGCCAGCCCCAGCGGGTTTGGGGGCTATTTCAGAAATACCGGCGGCGGCAAATCGCTCCTTGCTGAGGGCACCGCCAGCATTGGCGTGCTCGAAATTCTCAGTGGCTCGGATTTGGCGGAGAAGTTCGAGGTCGAAGACGAAACCAAGCCAGGAATGGTGGTCGCCATTGATCCCCAAAATGCCGGGAAGCTCTTCATCTCGCGTGGAGCTTATAACCGCCGGGTAGCGGGCGTCATCAGTGGCGCGAACAACCTTTCGGCGGGGATGGTGTTGCCCGATCTCACGAGCGACAAAACTACTTTTGTCCTGCCTGTCGCACTATCCGGACGCGTCTGGGTTTATTGCGATGCCGCCAAAAGTCCGATTAAGCCTGGCGATTTATTGACGACTTCCGCGATTCCCGGACACGCCATGAAAGTTGTCAATCATGCGCGCGCACAGGGCGCGATCATTGGCAAGGCAATGACCAAACTGAAATCGGGCCGAGGGCTGGTGCTGGTGCTGGTGTCGTTGCAATAAATCAAAGCCTTGTCACGCTCCCGCTGATAAACAGGGATCACCTGGAAAGTCTGGTCACGATCAGGAAAGGAATGCGAGATGAATTTTTGGTCCAAGTCAAATAAGTTGCTGTTGTTGCTCGGAGTGCTGCTGTTGTGTGGGATTGGTGCGCTACTTCAGGGAAGTCAATTTGCCCGTAACCATCATTCTGATATGAGCAAGCTGGCGCGAGTGGGTATGGAAGAAGAAGAGAGGGAGCGCAGCGGCGGCAAAAATGGAGGACGATTGGGAGATCATCCCGATGACGCGCTGAAATTCCGGCGTTTGCAGTTGCAGGACGAGCGGGGAGAAATCGCTGCTGACGGACTGGAAAAAGCCAGGCAACGCGTCAGGCAAATGAGAGCCGCAGCGCCGCTGGGTGGTGTCAAATCGGATTCATGGGAGTGGCTGGGGCCGGGCAACATCGGTGGGCGAATGCGCGCGATCGTCATTGATCCTGTAAACGCCAGCAGGATGTGGATAGGCAGCGCTGGCGGCGGTATCTGGGCGTCATCTGATGCAGGCGCTTCCTGGGCGCCCAGAACGGATTTCGCGGCGAACCTGGCCGTGTCAACAATGGTCATCAATCCGGCCAACCGGAACATTCTGTATGCCGGCTCAGGCGAAGGGTTCGGCAACTTTGACTTTCTTCAAGGTGCGGGCGTCTTTCAGTCACCTGATGGCGGCATGACCTGGAACCAATTGGCCACGACGGCCAATGCCAATTTCTTTTTCGTCAACCGGCTGGCGATTTCGTCGAATGGGAATACTCTTCTGGCAGCCACGGGCAGCGGCATCTGGCTGTCAACCGATAGCGGCACGACGTGGAATCAAAGGACATTTAGTGGTGCTCTTGACATTGACTTTAGCCCAACTGACAACAGTCAGGCGATTGTCTCAGGGACGGGGTATGCTCAGTTTTCCACCAATGGAGGCCTTACCTGGGCTAACGCCGGGTTCACTCCCGCAATCAGCGGACGGGTAGAGATTGCTTACGCGCCCAGCAGCCCCTCTATCGTCTATGCCTTAGTGGATCAAAATTCGGGAGACTTTTATAAAAGTATAAATGGCGGACAATCTTATACGCGGGTGAATACGACCATCTCGCCAGTAGG
>CAZXHW010000392.1:0-7469 GCA_964639915.1 uncultured Heliomicrobium sp. | reverse complement strand
CAGCATGTTGAAAGCCAAGTGCCGCGCCTCTGCGCGTTTGCCCTGGCGCAACAACTCAATTGCTTCCGATTCGGCGAACGCGTGAAGCACAACGCGACGCTGCTCGAAATCCGGAATCAGCCGTTTTGCTTCTGCGCGCATTTCCGCGGCGATTTCCAACAACTCGCCATAATCTTCGCCGATCAACTCGCCGATTTCGCGTTTGACTCGTTGCGCGACTGAGGGACTTCCACCGCCAGAAGAAACGGCGATTTGAATATCGCCGCGAGTGATCAATGCTGGTGTGATGAAATTGCACAGCACCGTTTGATCCACTACGTTACAAAGCATCTTTCGTTCGGCGGCCAATTTCGCGACTGATTCGTTGACTGCCTGATCATCTGTTGCGCTAATCACCAACCAATTTCCGTTCAAATCGCTTTCAACGAAAACGCCTTGCCGCCAAGTGATCGTTCCCTGTTCTGCCAGTGCGCTCAACGCTTCGGTCAGCATTGGGCTGACGATCTGAACTAGCGCGCCTGCTTCAACAAGCTGGCGCGCTTTGCCTTCGGCAATGACGCCGCCGCCGATAACGAGCACACGACGACCAGCCAGATCCAGATTGATCGGGTAATAACGCATATCGTTGAATGGTGAATTCTGAATGCGGAATCAGGCCGCCCGTCGCGCGGTCAGTTCTGACAAATTTGGAAGCCAGCCGGATTCATCATTCAGCATTCCGACTTCCGCATTTGCTTCGAACCAGTGCAGTTGATCGCGCAATCGTACGACTTCGCCTATGACAACCAAAGCCGGAGCTTTGATTTGTTCGCGCTGAACGATTTCGGCAACCTCATTCAGCGCGCCCACACAAGTTTCCTGTCCGGCCAATGTGCCGGAGCCGATTACGGCCACAGGTGTATTGGCGTCGCGTCCATGAGCAATCAATTGCCGGGAGATTTCACCCAGCTTTGATAAGCCCATAAACAGCACCAAAGTGTCTACGCCTTTGGCCAGATGCTGCCAGCGCAGCGCCGATTCAGGTTTGGTAAGGTCTTCGTGGCCGGTGACGAACGTGACGGAACTGCTAAGGCCGCGATGCGTGACCGGGATGCCCGCGTACGCCGCGACGGAAGAACCCGCGGTGACGCCCGGCACAACTTCCCAATCAATCTGCGCTTCGGCCAAAGCCAGCGCTTCTTCGCCGCCGCGACCAAATACGAACGGGTCACCGCCTTTCAGCCGGACGACAACGTTGTGCCGTTGCGCTTTTTCGATCAACAGGCTGTTGATCTCTGCCTGCGCCCAGCTCAATTGGCCGCATCGTTTGCCAACCGGAATCTGCTCTGCGCCCCGCTTGGCAAAGCGCAAAATTTCAGGATTGACCAGCGCGTCGTACACAACGCAGTCGGCCAATTCCAAAAGATCGCGAGCCTTGATCGTTAGCAAGCCCGGATCGCCCGGTCCGGCACCGACCAGATAGACCTTACCGTTGCCCATTAAGCGCCTCCGGCCCTGGCTGCCAACGGAGCGATCAAGCCCAGTTCTTCCAGTTTGGCAATGATCGTTGCCGCACTTTGTTCAACCGTTTCATTATCGCTGCTGACCAGAACTTCCGGATTGAGCGGTTCTTCGTATGGGTCAGAAACGCCCGTGAATTGTTTGATTTCTCCGGCGATGGCTTTTTTGTATAAGCCTTTCACGTCGCGGGAAACCAGTGTGTCGAGCGAAGCTTTGACGAAAACTTCAACAAACTTCGCGCCTTCGGCTTCGACGCTGGCTCGCACTTCGTCGCGAATGTCGCGGTAAGGCGAAATCGCCGCCGCAATCACGCCCACGCCGTTGCGGGACAGCAAACGCGCAACGTAGCCAATGCGGCGAATGTTCGTGTCGCGGTCTTCTTTGGAAAAGCCCAGCCCTTTGCTGAGGTTGGTGCGAACTTCGTCACCGTCGAGTACTTCGACCTTGATGCCGCGTTCGCGCAATTGAGGAACCAGGGCTTCAGTCAGCGTTGTTTTGCCTGCGCCCGAAAGTCCCGTAAACCAGAGTGTAAATCCTTGTGCCATAAACTTATGAAAATTCCTTTCGTGTGTGTTGGAGGCGGCGATCAGAATCGAACTGATGAATAAAGGTTTTGCAGACCTTCGCCTTACCACTTGGCTACGCCGCCCCTGAAGTCAATTATGCTTTCGCGCTTGCCGCTGTTTGCCTGAATCCTTCGATCAGCACTTGCGCGACTTCGGGACGCGTAAATTCAATCGGCGGAATTTCGCCATTGGTCAGCATCTCGCGCACTTTGGTGCCGCTCAAACTGACGTGGTGCGATTGATCGTGCGGGCAGGTTTTCAGTGAAGCCATGCCATCGCACTTGCGGCAATAAAACGTGTTGTCGAAAAACATCGGCGTGATACCGATTTCTTCCGGCGTAAAGTCGCCAAAAATCTTCTGCGCGTCATACGTGCCGTAATAATTGCCAACGCCTGCGTGGTCGCGGCCTACGATGAAATGAGAACAGCCATAATTTTTACGAATCGTTGCGTGGAAGATTGCTTCGCGCGGTCCGGCGTAACGCATTGCCGCAGGCAACACGCCCAGCACCGTTCGATCTTTCGGGTAGTAGTTATCCAAGATTGCTTCATAAGCGCGAAGCCGGACATCCGCCGGAATGTCATCGGCTTTGGTTTCGCCGACAATCGGGTGCAGCAACAATCCATCAACAGTTTCCATCGCGCATTTTTGAATGTATTCGTGCGCGCGATGAACCGGATTTCTCGTTTGGAACGCAACGATGCGGTTCCAGCCTTTTTCAGCAAACAATGCGCGCGTTTGCCCGGGAGTGTGGCGATACTGTTTGAATTCTTCGCCGTTCGGATGGTTCAGCACAGTGACTTTGCCGCCGAGCAAAAACTCGCCTTGCGAATACAAAACCTGCACGCCAGGATGTTTTTCTTCCGCTGTGCGGTAGACAGCCTCGGCTTCCGCCTGTTTGTCGTAAGTGTAGATTTCAGCCAGATGCAGAATCGCCACCACCTGTCCGCTTCGAGTTTTGAGCGCAACGTCATCGCCAACATTCAGTTTCGCGCGCTCATCGGCCGTTGCTGACAACGTGATCGGGATTGACCAAACCAATCCATTGGCCAACCGCAGGTTATCGCGCACCGACTGGTAATCAGCTTCGCCCAGAAATCCTTCCAGGGGCGACAACGCTCCGACGGCGATCAATTCCAGATCCGCTTCTGCGCGGGCGTTAACGGTTACACTCGGCAACGTTGCTGAGGTTTGTAATAAAGCTTCCCGCTCTGCGCCATGCGCTTTGCGATCAACCAACTTGCCGCCGTGTGGCGTAATCAAGCTCATGTTTAGTCTCCTTGGTTCTTGTCTTAATATTTATATTTTTGCTTCGCTTTCCGCCGGTAAAATTGCGGCGGCTATCTCTGGCTTTGCTTCCGACGGGCTGGCAGATCAGTTCTTTCAACGTGATCTCGAATTTCCAGTCGGCGATTTCAAATTTCACGCCCATCACATTACCTCACTGGTGCGGTATACGCACATAAGCCGCACACAACGGTGCGCGAATACAAAAGTCTTAGCCAATGCCAGGCTTTTCGCTCTTACGCTCTACAGTGGTTCACGTGTGCTTTTGCCAGATTTCAACACCAAAGGAGGCGCTGGCCTGGTTCGTGTAGTTACCACCGAGACCGAATAGAGTTCGGCATTAGGCAGAATCAGATTGAATTAAAGTCGGGATTTGCTGCTATGTGGTTGCAGCAACAGGAACTAACAACAACAGCAACAACAACAACAGGATTTTTTGGCAGGATGCAGACGACAGGTGTGGAAGAAGGAAGGAGCGGACTGAAAGGAATCTACGTTTGAGTTGCGACTGATTGGCAACCCTGAGAAAACTGAGCGACGTATCTTTGTTGCGTTTTCCATTACTATACCTTGTTCAAGTTTGGTTTCGTTACTTAATGGCTATGACATCCATAGCTTCTGGCGCTTATACACGCCGCTAGCGGAAACTGTCAATTTAATTCTTCGCATAGTACCGATAAAAATCATTTATGTAAGCTAGCTGCCCTTTTAGAACTTCTCAGTTCTCAGCCAAATCGGAACAATCGCCAATCGGATATGGAAATCCGCAAGCTGGGCATGGCTGTTTACGTCCGCAGACAAAACCTGCCACGGGCGTATTGCATTGAATACATCGCAGCAATTCATTTGATGAGGCTTCGCGCATTTCCATCGTCTCGATTTCAGTGTCATTCACGCCTTCATTGTTCCTTTCGATTTCGCCACAAGCTGCCAAACATAAGCTTCCCCTTTTTCACGAATTAGAGTTTGGACTTCGCGAAAAGCCATTGTGTATAGCTCGCGCATTTTCCCCGCCGAAGCGCCCGCGTTTAGCTGTCTTTCGAGCTCCTCGCGCGGAAGCACCTGCTTGATTTGAACACGAGCCATTGTGGAAGCTTCGCCCGCGAAATGAAGCGATAAACCTTCTGCCAACCACCGTGGCGCCTGACTGTTCCCAACCAGTTCAATTACTGCGTGCGCCAATTCGTGACGAAGCGCCGTTGTCAGCACGCCGCGCTTTTTTAGCAGAGACAGAGGTTGAAGCTCAATTCGGCGACCACGCGTTGCGCCGGTTGCCCATCCCGATAATCCTGTCGCCGCAATGAATTCCGCAGTCGTCGCGTGAATCACGATTTCAAACGGCGCTGAATCGTTTAACCGCAACGCAGCCGTTTTCAAACGGCCAAGCAAATCCGTTCTGGCAGTTTCCAAAATCTGCAGCGCGTTTTCGACATCGCGCCGATCATTGCCCTTGCCAAAGCTGACGCGAAAATTGTCTTTGGCAAAAGTGCCTTGCTCCGGCAAATTGTAACTGGCGAATTGAATTTGCTTTTGAGCCTGAGCCGACTGCGCGCCCAGCAGCCTTGTCCCCGGAAAATAAAAGCTCAAAATTTGCCGGTAATTCATTCGACGCTGCGCCATCACGTGAGCGCCTTCCTGACATAAGCCCAGTCCGTGACCAAACCCGCTTCCGCGAAACATAAAATTCTCGTTTTGGCGTTCGACTTCAAATCGGGAGCTTTTGACCATCTGCCAACCTAGACTCCGCCCGATGATGATCTTGAAATCCCAGCCGCGAACGTTTCGCCTCTGGTTGCCTTCCAGCAAAATTGTTTCTGCTCTGCCCGTCGCGTCGCGTTTGCTGACGGCGATGTTTTTCACTTGCGAACCGATGTTTGTCTTTTCGTCGCTCTGCAACGCTTTGGCAAGCTCAGCCGCTGATATAGTTTGCTCCCATTTACGATGCGGCATGGCAGAACAGAAATCGTCGCGCACGCCGCGCAAATATTCTGGTGCTTCTACACCCCACAACGTTTCAATATTTGCCGTCACGCCTCCGCAAGCCGCGTGAAAATACGCATCAATCACCGTCCCGTTGCGATCCCGCAAAACTTCTCCACGCGTAGCCGCCACGGCTCGTCGCGCGGCTTCGTTTTGACGAGCTTTTGGCAACGTAAATCGCTGGCAATGCGTCGTGCTGCAAAAATCGTAACCTTCGCGCACGTGGCGTCCGGGATTGCGAAGGGCAAACGTGCGGCTGATGACAGCCTGCGCTTTTAATGCTTCCGGCTCGGTTTCGATGCTGGCTTCTGTGGCGAGCACGCCAACCAGGTATTCTTCCAACGGCAATTCGCGCGTGATATTTTCGCTGACTGAACGAATCCTTACTGAGTGCTGAATGCTGAATGCTGAATGCTGAATTACTGCTTGCCTGGATTCCGATTCCTCATTTCGCCACGTCACTCCATCGCCGTGCTCCTTCGACATTCCGGCTTCAAAAATCTTCCCAGCCACCTCTGCTGCTTGCGAACCGTGGGCGCGTTTCAAAAACACCAGCACGCCCAGCTTTATCTGCTCAGGCGCAGGTACACTGGTTGGGCGTTTGTCCGCTGCAAAGCCAACAAACCAGCCTTGGGTGCGAAACCCATTGCTGGCGGTTGAAGTCCCCGTCTTGCCAAAAACAAAGCTTGGCAGATTACCAAGTTCCGTTTTGGCAGCCGTGCCGTATTTCACCGCGCCGCGCATGCCTTCAATCAACGCGGTTCGATGGGCGACCGCAATGCTGATCCGCGCAGCTTCACTTGGAGTAAAAGCGGTGTCTGTCGTTTGCCGAGGCCGATATAAATGCCCGCCATTGACCAAAGCCGCATACCCCATCAGCAATTGAATCGGCGTCACCAGAAATTTTTCGTCATCCCCAAGCGCCGCCTGGATACGCCACTGGCCGCGCGGCAAGCTTCCTGTGGCTTCACTGGCCGCAACTCCCGTTCGCTGACCGAAACCAAACCCGCTGAGCGTTACGGTAAACGTTCCCTCACTCAAGCGTTCGCCGACGTGTGCAAAATAATCATTGCAGGAATAGGCTAATGCTTGGGTCAGGTTGAAAGGCGAATTGCTGCGCGGGTGGGAACAGACAATTTCAAAATCTTCGCTGGAGTATTTGGTCTGGCATTGCCGCCGCGTCTGCAAATCCAGCAAGCCAGTTCGCAACGCCGCCAACGCGGTGAACGGCTTGATCGCCGACCCGGGCGGAAAGGCTTGTTCAAACGCCAGCCGAGAGTTGACAACCGCGCGGAGTCGTCCGGTTTGCGGATCAACGACTATCACAGAGCCTTCGCGCTCGCCTAAGGCTTCGGCGGCAACTTTTTGCAGCAACTTGTCGAGTTCGGTGTCGTTGATGCTTTGAATCGGCTGTGCAGCAACTTTGAATTCGCTTTCGGCTGGTGAAGACGAACAGGCAACGCTCATCCCTAAAAAGCACAAAAGGCACAAAAGCCAATTTGAAGACTTTTGCGCCTTTAGTGTTTTTTGCGGTGAATCAATACCCATCAACTCAAACATTCAGCTCGCTCATTGAATCGCTTAAGGCTCGCCGCGTTGTCATTTCCGCCAGCGCGCCAAGGGTCAGCAACCAGCCAACGAAAATCATCAGCAAGGAAAATGCGAAGCGCGCGCCTGCCAACCACAATTCGCCCCATTCGCTTTTGACGTGCGTTTCGGTGAAGGCCGCAAACCAAGCCAGCGCGCCGCAAATCAGCAATACGATGACGTAAATCAAAATCGAGCGCGGTGAAAACGCAGCGGCGATGTTGCGGCCAAAACCACGGAATGCACCACCCAGACCTTCACGAATCGCTGCCATCCAGCAATGAATCGCTAACAGCGGCAATGCCAGATACAGCAGCAGCCAGCGTCCAACCAGCAACGACAACTCAATCCAGCGTTTCGGCTTTTCCACGTCTGCGACGAATTTTTTGTCCAGATACCCAAACAGCCACCACAGCCCAACAGCCAGCACGATCAGCGGCAAGCTGACGATCAGCAGCTTCCAAAAATCCAGCAGCGCGCGTTTCAGCAAATACCCTGCACCAACTCCAATGCGCACGTAGCTGAGCCCAATGACTTGCAGCAGGAAA
>CAZXHW010000391.1:0-7469 GCA_964639915.1 uncultured Heliomicrobium sp. | reverse complement strand
GTTTTCTTTAACGGCCACGAGCATTATTTCGAGCATTGGGTGGAACGGTACGAAGACGCAACTGGCAAACATCGCCTGGATCACGTGTTGACCGGTGGCGGTGGCGCGCCGCTCTATGCTTACGCCGGAGACCCAGACATAAGACCCTACATCAGAGAAAACGCCGATCAAAAAGTCTCGCTCGACCGTATAGCGAAACCTGGCTACGAGCCAGGGATGAACGCCTATCATTATGTGTTGGTAAAGGTGGATGGTGAGAAAATCAATCTGGAAGTTGTTGGCCTGGACTGGGGCAGGGACTTCCAGCCTTATCGCAGTAATAAAGCAAATCTAAACGATCAAGAAAGGTAATTCCCGAATTTATATGGCTAAACTTAGCGCTTTTCCGAAAGCATTTATGGATGACTTGTGTGTGCATCGCACAATGTCTTTATTCGACTGGATTGATCTGGCGGCAACGCTGGATGTTGACGGCGTAGAAATGTATCCGGGCTTCTTTGCCAACTTCGAGCCAGACTACATTGCCAAGGTTAAACAGCACGCCGACGCAAAAGGCCTGGAAATTCCGATGATGTGCTGTTCACCAGATTTCACGCAGCACGACGCGGCAGAACGCGAAAAGGAGCTGGAAAAGGAACGGTTCTGGATAGACCTGACAGCGCAACTTGGCGGCAGTTTTTGCCGTGTATTGTCCGGTCAACGCCGTGAAGATGTTTCGCGCGAAGATGGAATTCGCTACACGGTGGATTGCATCAAGGCTGTGATTCCTTACGCCGCCGAACGCAACATCGTCCTGAACATGGAAAACCATTACAAAGATGGTTACTGGAAATATCCCGAATTCGCGCAACGTCTGGATGTGTTTCTGGATGTGATCAATGAAATTGACTCGCCATGGTTTGGTGTCAACTTCGACCCGTCAAATTCCATCATTTGCGGCGAAGACCCGTTGGATGTGTTGGCTGCCGTCAAGCATCGTGTCGTCAGCATGCACGCGTCAGATCGCTATTTGATCAGTGGCACGATTGAGGATTTGAAGTCGCAGGATGGCTCGATGGGCTACGCCAAGAACCTGAAACACGGCGTCATCGGCAAAGGCTTGAACGATTACGACAAGATTTTTTCCACGCTGAAAGCCGAAGGCTTCGACGGATGGATTTCCATCGAAGACGGCGAAAACGGCATGGAAGAATTGCGCGAATCGGTGGCTTTCCTGCGCCGCAAAATGGCCGAACATTTCGGTTAAACCTCGTACAACTTTATGCGCCCACAAGTGTTCGTCACACGTCAGCTTCCCGAGTCGGTTATGAATCGGCTCGGCGAAGTTTGTGACGTTCGCGTTGGCACAAAGACGGGCGAGCTTTCCCGTGAAGCCCTGCTTGCAGGAGTGCGCGAAGCCGAAGGACTTGTTTGTCTGTTGACCGACCGTATTGACCGCGAAGTCATTGAAGCGGGAACGAAGCTGCGCGTGGTTGCGAATGTCGCTGTCGGTTACAACAACATTGATGTGCCGACGGCTCAGCAGCGAGGCGTGTATGTCACCAACACGCCAGATGTTTTGACGGATGCAACGGCGGATTTGACCTTGGCGTTGATTCTGGCAATCACGCGGCGAATCGTTGAAGCCGACGCTTTTTTGCGGGCGGGCAAATTCGATGGTTGGGATTTCGATATGCTGCTCGGTTCCGGGTTGTCAGGCAAAACCCTGGGAATTGTCGGTTACGGGCGAATTGGAAAAGCGGTCGCAAGGCGCGCGATCGGGTTTGGAATGTCTGTGATTTATTGCGGGCGAGACGACATCGCGTATCGAGATGATTCCCACTACAACGCGCAAACTTTAAGCAAGCAAAACGCCCGCCAAGCCGCAACCGCACCGCTCAGCCAAAGCGCCAGAGGCGACGGCATGGCTGCGCGTCGTGTGACGTTCAATCAACTGGTGGAACTGTCGGATATTGTCACTCTGCATGTTCCGCTGGCGGCAACGACTCAGCATTTGATCAACTCTGTGACTTTTGCACGGATGAAGCCGTCGGCTTACTTAATTAATACTGCACGCGGGCCAGTCGTTGACGAAGCGGCATTGGTTGAAGCCTTGCGGCAAAGGCGAATTGCGGGAGCGGGACTGGATGTTTTTGAACGTGAGCCGGAAATCAGCGCACCGTTGCTGGAAATGCCGAATGTAGTGCTGCTGCCGCACATCGGTAGTGCGACACGGGAAACCCGAACAGCAATGGCCACGCTGGCGGTTGAAAATGCGATTGACGGGCTGTCCGGTAAAAAGCCCCGCAATCTGGTCTGGCAATAACCTTCTCAGCTTAACTGCTTTACCAACGACTGCATCTGTTTGAATTCCGCTGTTCCCGCCTGACAAAGTTCAAATAAAGCCATTTCCACAGAAGAAATCACCGCTCCGGATTTTTCCATTTTGTTGATTGCCACTTCGAGATTTCGCGGCAAGCGAGTTGAAACCGCATCGCTCAGCAAATGAACCTGATACCCGTCGTGCAGCAACCCATGCGCTGTCTGGCTGACGCAAATGTGTGCTTCGATGCCGCACAGGATGACTTGCTCCGCGTGGAGCTCACGCAATCGCAAATCGAACTCCTGAACGCCGCAGGCGGAAAACGACATCTTTTCAATAGGCTCGGAATCTTCAGGCAAATGTCCAGCAATTTCCTGCACCGTGCGGCCAAGCCCTTTAGGATATTGTTCAGTAACAATCACTGGCAGATGTAATAGCTTGGCTGCTTGAACCAGCAGCGAGATGCGTTCGGCGATTTGATCGAAATCGCTGATGATCTTGCGAAACGCTTCCTGCATGTCAATTACGGCGAGTGCAGCGCGCCGTCGGTCAAGTAAAGCCGGATGTCTGGTTGCCATAGTTTCCTTTTTGCTGGATTTGGTTCAGTTGGCGGGAACGGGTTTCACCACACCGAATGACACTTTGCGCGCAGGTTGTGACAGGGCCGTAAACCGCAAAAGCACCAACACGATCCAGATCAAATCCGACAACAGCAAATGAACAATCTGAAGCCAAATTGGCGCGTGCAACAGCAAATTCATCAACCCGGCACCGAGTTGAATCAGCACCAACGCGATCAATGAGTTTGAAAACTTTTTTGCCCAAATGTTGCTTGTCCGCGCCATCGCAGCCGTTGCCATTAACAATGCGCCAACGCCAACCGCAATAAATGGGTGATAAAAACGCAGTCGAACCAACAGGTGCGAAGTCGGTGATAAATCCAGTTTTAACCCTTCGGCCAGGGACGTAACGGGAAACAATGTTCCGCCAAGCGCTGTCACTGCTCCGCTGACGCCGAGAATCAATGTGCCGACGATAGCAGCCAGAAAAATCCAATTCATGCTTTTCTGCCGACCGGTTTCCGCTATATCGGGGCTTTCTTCAACTGAAGCCGTCCAGGCCGTCAGCGTCAACATTGCGACCATCAAAAACGTGTTGATCAAATGACCGGACATCCACCAGGCCCGTGCAATGGATTTGTTTTCGGCTACATATTCAAACAACACCAAACCGGCACCGACTGCGGCTTCCATCAACATGAAAATCATGGAAAGCACGGCGTACTTGCGCACAGGATGTTTTTTGGCAAAGGCGCGAAACGCCCAAACCAGCAACCCAACTGTCAGCAACAAAGCCAAACCGCTGGACAAGCGATGAGAAAATTCGATCAGTGTTTTGATTGTGGGTGCGCGTGGAATGACTTCGCCATTGCACAGGGGCCAATGACTGCCGCATCCGGCGCCGGAACTGCTGGCGCGAACATAGGCTCCCCAGAGAATAACGATCAGGTTAAACGCCAGAACGCCCCAGGCGTATTTGGCAAAGCGCGAGAGTTTCATGACAGCACCTGAAAAATGAAAAAGGGTGATCCAGCCGGAAGCTGATCACCCGAAATAAAGATAAAATCGTTTCGTAGCCCATCGCAGCCAGTAAGGCGGAAGATGGATAAATGATTACAATTACAGTTCGCGAGGGCTGGCGTATTGCTCGTAACGGCGAAGCGGTTCCCATTCAGCGGAATACTCAAAACGCATTTCGGGGCAGCGCTCTTCCAGTTTGACGATCTCAACAGCTTCGATAAACAACCGGTCGAGATTTTCGATTGGGCTACCGGTTTTCATGCATGCTGCAACGTGAGAGCGAATAACTTTATCAACTTTGCCGCGGATACCGGGGGCAAGTTGATTAATCATTTTCAGAGTTTGGTCGGATATCTTCAACATTATGATTTCTTCTCCTGTGTGTTTGGTATGAATTTGAAGCCGCAATCATACACGGGAATGTCTGGTTTGCAATTTATTTTATGCGTTTTTGTGATTACCAGGAAAAGAATACCACCTTTTTCAGCGCTGAACCTGGAAGCGAAGGGTTTTTGCACAAATCTACGAGTATCAGTGGATGAACAGGATGCAGGTCATCGTCTTGTCGCTCTACAGCTTTTTGTCTACACTGTCGTTGCTTGCCAATCTGGCCTGCAAAATAAGCTCCGAAATCATTCTGAGAAGTTATGTCGCATCAAAAACGAATTGTTTCCATCGCCATTATCTGCGCCTTTGCGCTGGTTGTGACTGCCGTCAACCTGTCTCCCAGTTTCGCCAGTGTATTTCAATCACAGAAAAAAGCTTCCACTCAAAAACCTAAAAGCGACCGTGAAGCATTAGCAAAAAAACCTGCTCCAAAAGGATCAGTAAAAGACCGTCTCGGTGACGACGATGGTTACGGCGTAGTCGTTTTTTACTCTTCAACGGTTCATGGCAACCTGGAAGTTTGCGGTTGCCCGATTCATCCGCTGGGAGGCGTGGCCAGGCGCGCTGGGTACATCAACGCGTTCAAACGGCGCAGCCCGGACGCGGCAACATTGCAAGTGGATGCTGGGTTCATCTTTGGAGACGAAACCAACGCGGCAGGTGAACTGCGCGAAGACATTCGGCTGATGAACGATTGGATCATTCGCGCCAATGAAGTGCTTGGACTGGATGTCGTCAATCTGGGTTTCCGAGATTTACGCTATGCCGGGATGCTGTTGAACCCTTTGGCAACGTGGACTGGAAAGCCGAAAGCCGAAAAATCAGCGCTGATTTCTTCAAACATAAAGCCTGCGGATTCCCCTCGCGTCAGCCCTGCGCCGTATGTCATCAAAATTGCTACCGCCAAACGATTGCCGCAACCCATTCGCATTGCCTTCATCGGCGTCAGCGATACGGCGCCGGAAGAGCACCAGGCTGCGCTAAAAGCTTCGGGCCTTGTCGTCAATGATCCCTTGGAATCTGTCAAAGCTGCGCTGGCCGAAGTTCATGACAAAGCTGACGTCACTGTAGTTGTTGGATTTCTGTCTTTGCCAATGGTCAATCGGTTGGCTCGGCAAAACGATGATCTGGATGTCATCATCAATACCGATGAGCGCGGCTTGGTTCCCGACCCGCGCCAGATCAACAATGCCTTGGTCGTGTACGCAGCAAAGGAAACCAAACATCTTGGCGAGTTGCGCTTTTACGTGGACAAAGAAGGTGCCGTGGATCGCTTCACGGCACGGTATGTAGAGCTTGATGAGGTCATTCCGGACGACCCTCAATTGCTGTCCATTACGAAACAGGCGCGCAAGGAAATTGATATTGTTCAAAACCGGTTGGCTGAAGAAGAGGCAAAAGCCTTTGTTGCGGCAAATGGCAGTCAACCTTCGCCGTACGTGACTTCGGAAGCCTGCGCCAAATGCCACAAAACTGAATACGATGTTTGGCAAAAGTCTCGGCATTCAAAGGCATTTGCGGCGCTTGAAACCAAACAGAGAACATTCGATGCGGCGTGTATTGGTTGCCATTCGCTTGGCTTTCAAAAACCGGGCGGCTTCGTGAACATCAAAGCGACGGAACATCTGGCAAATGTCCAGTGCGAATCCTGTCACGGCCCCGGCGCTGAGCATGTCGCCAAACCGACAGTTGCGCTTTATAAAACTCCGCCGAAAAACGAAAGCTGTCTGATTTGCCACGACCGTGAAAACAGTCCGGATTTTGATTTTGCCAAATACTGGCCGGTGGTCGCGCACACCAATTCGCTAAAGCAACCTGCTGCGACTGGAAAACCAAAACCTGCCGCGCCGCGTCGCGTGCGGAAAAAGTAAAAACGATATGGAGAGTCTGCTGAAACTGCTGCCGATGATGATTCGCCTGTCAGGCGATAACGAAGACGTTCGGGAGCAGGCAGCTTTTGCGGCTTGGCGTGTGGCGGCGGGCAAAGGCGTTGCTGGCGGATGCGCGCCGTTTCGGCTATATGACAAGCAGTTGATCATCGCCGTGCTGGACCACGCCTGGAAAAAGCAGTTTGAATCGCTGTCAGGCCAATACCTTTACCGGATTAATTCACTGCTGGGCATGCAAATGGTCACATTCATTGAGTTTCGCCTGGACAGAGATTTTGTTTTGAAAACGCGTGGTCACGATGCTCAAGAATTCGAGTTTCATCATACCGAAGAACTGAAAGAAGAATTGAAGTCGTCCGCCGAGGAAATCAAAGACCCAGAATTGCGCGAAGTATTTTTGCGCGCGGCGGCAAAAAGTTTGGAAAGAGGATCAGAAGGATGAAATCGGAATGATGAATGATGATGTCGTTTTTGATTCATCATTCCGATTTCATTCTTCATTATTCAAATATGCCTATCACACGAACCGAAGTTGAAAAGATTGCCAAACTGGCCAATCTGGAACTGACCGAAGCTGAAAAGGAATCGCATTCAGTTCAGTTAGCTGCCATCGTCGAATACATTGACCAGTTGAATGAACTGGATACCTCCAACGTCAAACCCTGGCAGACGCGAAGCGTGGGCGAAGCAGCAACGTCTTATGCTTCACGGGATGACATCGTTGAACCGAGCCTTGGCCAGGAAAAGGCATTGGAGCAGGCCCCGGACCCGGACGAAGGCCATTTCACCGTTCCGCGCGTCATTGGCTGAGTTTCAGTAGCCCGTCTAGCGAGGAAGGCTTAAGGATCGTTACCAACAGCCCTTCCCAGAATCCAGACTGCCGACACTGTTTATGAGCATAAAATTGACCATCGAAGAAATTCACAAACTGTACGCATCGGGTGAAACCAAACCCAGCAAGATTGTAGAAACTGCCCTTGAAAACATCGAAGCCGACAATGACCGCCTGAATGCTTACCTGACTATCAGCCGCAAAACTGCGCTCGAAGCTGCAGCGGCAATGGATGCTGACATTCAATCTGCGATCAAATCCAAACCGCTGGCGGGTGTGCCAATCGCCATCAAAGACAACATGTGTGTTGCCGGAGTCCGCACCACTTGTGGATCGCGCATTTTGGGCAATTACGTTCCGCCATACACTGCGACAGCGGTCAAAAAGCTGGAAGCTGCCGGAGCAATCTTCGTCGCCAATACCATCATGGATGAGTTTGCGATGGGTAGCTCGACGGAAAATTCCGCCTTCGGCACGGT
>CAZXHW010000390.1:0-7476 GCA_964639915.1 uncultured Heliomicrobium sp. | reverse complement strand
TACATATACACTATCCTCAGTACTGTATGGATATCGCCCAAATCTTCGCTCAGACATCACAATCAGCGCTGATAAAGAGACGAAAACAAAAATCATATTGAACGAGGAAGAAACCTCGGCTTCTTCCTCCAGCCAGCGGGATGGAAACAGCTCTTCCCTTTCTCTTAAAGCACTTCTCTCATCACTTATGCGAAAATCGACAACGCTTATGCCAACTGTGATTCTGAGTGGAATCGCGGTGCTATTCGCCTATTTCATGTTCAAGGGCACGAACGGGGTCAGCGCAATAGATTTAGGAGACGACAAGGTAGCACGGGGAGTGATTACTTACTTGATCTCTTTGGGCACGATCACAATCGCAATGGTTTTGGTACTTGGTGTGATTCTGGGTGGTGAAGGTATAAAAGAGCGCTTTACCCAAGGGAAAGAAATACTCACTTTATTAATTGGCGTACTTGGAACCATAATCGGTTTTTATTATGGCTCCACCCTGAAGGAAGTGAAAGCTGAACCCGCGGCTATTCAGATGGGGACAGTAACGGTGGATCCAAATCCATCGAAAGCCGGAGCGTCCGTCAGACTTACCACTTTGGTAGCTGGAGGCGTGCCGCCTTACACCTATAGCATCTCTTTTGACAAAGACTCTGCTGGAAAGGACCCCATCCCCCCAATCGTAGACCAGACATCCAGCGATGGAAACATTAGTCAGGGCATTTCAATTCCAGCGGAAGTTACTGCTGAAGCTATAAGCTTTCAGGTCACAGTCAAAGATAAAAATGGCACAACGTATACATACAATAAGAATAGCCAGCAGAAAATTAACTTGAAAGAATGATTGCCCGCAGTGCAGCAAGCACTAAACAGTAAGCAAAGCCATTTTGCCATCAACAGTCGTAACTAACTTGCCGTCTGCAATAGCAAGCTAGCCGGTAGACCGTCTACTTACAAGAAATCGGAGAATTTATGACATCACGTGACTTGAGTACTTTGATACCGGAATTTAGATCCGAGGTACAGGAACTACTTAATAACTGCCGCGCACGCGGCATTGAGATGCGGCCTTCAGCAACATTGCGCGACCCATTTGAACAGGCTCGTTTGTGGCGACAGTCGCGTTCGCGCAAAGAAATTGAACGGAAAATTGCCCAGTTGCGCGAGGCAGGAGCACCTTTCCTTGCCCACTGCCTTGAGCGCGTGGGTCCACAATCCGGTCGTCCTGTCACCGGTGCCATACCCGGACTGTCCTGGCATCAGTGGGGAGAGGCATTGGACTGTTTCTGGCTGGTAAACGGCGAAGCTGAGTGGGATTCCAATCGGCTTGTCAGCGGAGTTAATGGCTATCGTGTTTATGCTGAAGAAGCTCGGCGGCTTGGTCTAACAGCAGGCGGCCTCTGGCAGAGCTTGAAAGATTGGCCACATGTGCAAGCAAGAGTGGCTGATAGTCCACAAAATGTTCTTTCTCTAGTTGAGATTAACGCTGCGATGGAAAGCCGGTTCGGAAACTTAAATGGATGATTCGAACTCGCTTTGGCTCAGAACTAAAAGAGAGTTCATTTTGCTGAATTGTGGCAGCAAGCATTCGTTAACATCTAAAGGATAATCGCGATGAAACAAATAATACTCCAGTTAGTATTTTTGGTAACTTCTACGCTGTTAGTTGGCTGCGGCGTGAGTAGCTCCAAAGTTCCCAGGGCAATCAGCCCAAAGACAGTCTTCTATTCAACAGCCAATTTGGAAAACCATCGTTGCCTCTACGAAGAAGCATTGACAGGGCAGAAATGTCAAAACGTTGAGGCCAGCACTCAGCTTAATACATCTCGCCCCGCTCCGGCGAAAGATGCCTCTCTGGCCAAGTATTGGCGCGACACGATGATCGGGATGATCCGGCGAGACATCGAGTCGTTTTACGGCGAATACGAAAAGACTTTGGCAGACGGCAGGCGGCGCTTTAGCAGTGCTATTGATGTCACATCGCTGGCTGGCACAGCGGCGGCGACCATTATTAACCCGGCACGCGCCAAGACGGTGATTTCAACCATGGTCGCATTTGTTGAGGGTGCTCACGGCAAAATTGATCAGAACATCTTTCAGCAACAGACCACTAACGTCATCATTCAAAAGATACGGGCTAGCCGGATCAGGCTTGATGCCATGATCTTGCGAAAAATGGATTTAGATGCCTCTCAGTACACCTTTAGCGCGGCAGAGCACGATTTGAGAGAGCTTTTTAGAGCCGGGACATTACAGAGTGGATTCCTGGAGTTAGCCGCTTCGACTGGCGCTGATGCAACGCAAGCCATAGCAGATAGAGGAGCGGTTGAAGAACGCCGCTTGCTTCCTCTCGCAACAGGACCGCAACGCGAATTATCGAAAAAAGTTGGGGATAAAGTCGCCGAATTGGAAAAACTCTGGAGCAACAATCAAAGCAATGCGATCGGCAAGGGGGCGTTACAAACAATCCTGGATGCTCTCAACAAGCTGAAGAGCCAGAGCCTGGCGGTAGCCACGTCGATCCCAACTGATACCAGCGATCCACAGAAAATCTTCGGCCTGCTTCGTGCAGAGATGGCTGACACACTTTCTTCGCCTGAACGGTTGGGGACAAAGCTCCCTGCCCTGGCCGAAGCCCTGGGTGTCAGATAACACAATATAAGGAGAAACCATGGCCAAAAAACACTTTGTAATTGATGGCGACACGACACTGGAACAACAGGAAAACAGCTTAAACACAGCGCAGAACCTGCTTCGCGCCGAAGTGATTAGCTACGCCAAGGGGGAACAGGCTGCGCCTGGCAGCGGAGCCGCGACAACAGCGCCGAAACATCCCAATTTTGTCACTATGGAAGAAGTCGGCATTGGCGTATCCGTCAGAGAGATCTTTCTTGTAATCCCGGACGATTTAGCGGCCGAAAAGATCAGGCAGGCCGGAAAAGGCAGAAGCCTTGTTTTCTTCAATGACGCGTTTGTCCAAGGCGTGGTCAAAAAAGTTGCTGGCTTTCACTAAAACTCAGATGGTTTGAGAACGAACACTGAAGTGAACGCGCCACGCATCACTATCCAAGGCAATTGCGGAGATTTAACATTGTCATTTTCTTGACGGAGGATATATGCCTAATTTCGCACAAAAGATACCAACACCGCTTCCAAGTTTGATTAACATCGGACGGCATGCCGCACGGGTTTCAACAATGATGGAGATGCTGGGCAGTCCGCAAATGCCGCTCGGCCAGGACTGTCAAAATAGCAGGGCTAGCGCCAGGGTGAAAACCTTGCAGACAACACGCAACGTTGGGCCATTTTCAGTCACGGGGATTAAACCGTTTGTGGAGTTGCTGGCACGCGTCTTCGCCAAAGTTCAAGCAGGCAATCCTGAACTTTTCAGTGCACTTGGCACGGCGGGTGCGCTGTGTGTTCGTAACGTGCGAGGTTCGACGACTTCGCCTTCAAACCACGGCTGGGGAACGGCGATTGACATAAAAATGAAAAACTCAATCACCGGAGGGTTTGAACTAGATTTGCCGTTAAGCAACGGCGTGGTTCAGCTTGGCTGTTTGGAATTGAGTAAATTCTTCGATCAGGACGGCACGGCCACTGGAGAATTCTGTTTCTGGGGCGCAGGCTTCAGCCGTGAAGATGGAATGCATTTTGAAGCCTCTGATGAACTGATCCGGCTTTGGAAACAGCAGGGGAAAATTTAAGTCTTCCAGACACAACGAACTTTTTCGAGCGTTCTCAGCCTAGATTGCCGACAGCCAGAAAGCCCTATGGAAAGTTAGCACTGACCATAGGGCGTTTTCTTTTCAGCCGGAATTCTTGCCAATCAGAAACAGCTCAGTTATTCAGAAGGCCCATTTTCAGTTCCCCAGATCATGCAATCTTCAGTAATCGGGATGCAGGAGCCATTCGGGCAGGACTTCTGGCCATCAGGGCATGGTAAGTCTGTCGCGGCCCGCCAGGCCCGGGTGAAATCTCGATGGTGTTTTTTGTATAACTCCAAACAGATTGTTGCGTTCGCGTTCCCGGTTCCCAGGCTGGCGTCTTTGGCTGTGGACGCGTCAAAACAGGCGCGAGCAAACGTGGCGATGGAATCAAATTCTTCGCTTTGCGTCATGGCACTCTCCAATTATTGTGGTTATGGTTGACTGTGGTAGCTGACAGGTCACGACTCGTTAGCAGTGACCCCACCCGCTTATTAAAGCGCTGAATGGTTGAGGAATCTGCCACGTATGCAAAGATATTTTTTGCAGGCTGTTTATCGGAAGTGCTGAATCTGCCAAATTTCCGATCTTCCGGTTTGTTTGCTGAAGAAGAGGTGTTTGCCGTCAAATGACCAGCTTAGTCCAGACAGGAAAATTTCGCTGTCGTTATTGTTGGTAATCCGTCTTGCTTGGCCGCTGCTTGTTACTTCGTACACGTTATCTTTTCCATCTTTCCTGGAAACGAAAGCGAAGCTCTTTCCGTCTTTCGATAACTTCACGCTATGCAAATAAACAGATGGATATTTCAAAATGAAAGTTCGTTTTCCAGTGCCAACGGCAATCCTGAGAAATTTGACATCTTCCGGCGCCACCGAACCAGGCTGATTTCCTCCCTGAGCCAAATAAATCTCCTTGCCAGAATCGGCCCATCCCATCAGACGCAGCCTGCCCGCTTCTGTAAAAACAGGAGCCGAGTTTCCGCTTATGCAGACCATCCACACATTGCCATTTACGGATGAGGATTTTGGCTCCAGCACGTAAGCAATGACGTCCCCCAGCGGAGAATAGAAGGGAGACGTCGCTCTCAAATTGACGTCCGTATTATTGGAAATGGCTTTCCCAGGCGTTACAGTTCCGTCAGCAGGGATCGTGAAAATGTTTGAGTGGCCAGAGGTTGATGAACGATAGGCAATTTGCCGCCCGTCTGGCGACCAGTTGAAATTTACCGTCAGGCGATTGTATGGCAGGCGTGTATATCCGCCATACTCGATGCCAGACATCAATATTTGCTCGCTGCCGACTCTTGGGTCAGCGATTCGTAATTCCAGTCTGTTTTCACCGGGAACGGTCCGCAGAAAAGCTATCTGCTCTGTCGTGGGGGACCATTTCGCATCAAATCCCGAAGTCTCCCAGATTTTTGTTAGCTCATTTCCAGCGCCTGCTGCCTGAATGGAAATCCGATCATTCGAAGAGAGAATGTTTGCATCCAGTGACCCAAAAAGAATCAACCTGCCATTAAAGGAACTTTCCGGCCACCGATTGAGTTTGCTGTCCGTGGTGATTGCGCTCTCTCGGCCCGTCTGCGTTTCGCAGGAAATGATTCTCCCTGTCTCTTTGGTAAAGATATAAAGGATTCTGTCGCCTTTTGGAGAGACGGCAACAAAGTCGTGCTGGCTTTCGCTGGAAGTCACTCGGCTAGGCTCGCCCCCGCTGATGGTGGTCACATAGATTTGGTATCGTCCGGTTCGGCTGGAACTGTAGGCCAGCGATTTGCTGTCAGGAAACCAGGCCGGATACCGATCGCCGCCATCACCATATGTGACTTGCCTGGCTTCTCCCTCTCCTTTCAGAGCTTTCACAAAAATATGATTTTTACGGTCCGTTGAACCCCGGCTCGAATACGCAATCCAGCTTTTATCAGGGGAAATTACAATGTTTGCAGCGTGTGATTTTTCCCGGTCAAATTCTGTAAGCTGAAGCTGTTTGCCCGATTGCAAATCAAACTCGTAAAGATTCCCTTTCCCTTCATAATGAACAGTCTTACCGTCCTGATCACAGGAAACCAAAATGGCTTCGACCAAGCTTAATTCCTGGATGAATTCGGGTGCGCTAGCCAATTCCATCTTTCCCGAAGATGTGGAAATCCGGCTCTGCGGCTCAAAAGGCACAGACCAAATTCCCTGTTTCCCGTCGCGATCTGAAGTAAAAAGTAATTTTTTGCCATCGTAGGACCAGATTGGAGCCTGATCCCGCCATTTGCCATCTGTCAGCCGCCATTCCGACTTTCCATCCATCTCGCAAACCCAAATTGAGGTTCCACCATCGCTGCTGAAGCTATATGCAATCCATTTGCCATCAGGAGAAAATGACGCGCGCTCGATTCCTGCACCGGAGCTTATCCCTTTATCCACGACCCGATCTATTGTCGGATCCGACTTGATGATCCCTGGCTGTCGAAAGCGAAACCAATCCTTACCGAAAAATGCGATGACAGCCAAACAGCCTACGACGACAGTTCCCCACGCTAGAGCCTTTAAGGCGGGTGTCGCTTTCTTTTCAAGCGCTTGTTTGCAGTTCTGTAAATCGGCTAAAAGCGTGCTGACATTTTGATGCCGTTTCTCGGCGTCTTTGGCCAACGCTTTCATTACAACCTGCTCAAAAACCGAAGGCAGCTTGGGAACAAGAGCGGAAAGCGGTTTGGGCTCCTTTTCAAGAATTGCGGCGAATAAATCCTGAGTCGTTTCGCCCACAAACGGAGGCTGGCCAGCCAGCATCTCGTAAAGAACTCCACCAAGACAAAAAATGTCCGCGCGCTCATCCACATTTTGGGAACGCACCTGCTCCGGAGACATATATCGCGGAGTCCCCATCAGAGCGCCTTTTTGTGTCAGATTCGGTGACTTGTTGTCACTTGGTGTAGTGTCTGCAGAAATGGTTTCAATAGGATTTTCGGTCAACTTGGCTAGGCCAAAATCAAGCGTTTTCACCAAACCGTCCGGTCGCACCATTATGTTTTCCGGCTTAATGTCGCGATGCACAATCCCGGCGGCATGTGCAGCTTCTATGGCCCTTGCGATTTGTATGGCGATGTCCAAGGATTTATTCACGTCCAAGCGGCTACGTTTTAACAGTTCCCGGAGCGTGACTCCCTCTATGAATTCCGTGGCGATGAAGTGAATTCCATCCACTTCCGCCACTTCAAATACCGTGATGATGTTTTGATGATTGAGCTTGGCTGTGGCCATTGCTTCGCGCTGGAACCGCTGAAGCCAATCCTGATCCTGTGTGTATTTTGCCGGCAGAATTTTCAGCGCCACTTTCCTGTGAAGCCGCAGGTCTTCGGCAAGATAAACCTCTCCCATACCTCCTACGCCAATTTGTTCTATGATTTTGTAATGACCGAGAATTTCTCCGGTCAGATTTTTAGTGATGGCATCCTGGAATAGGGTGTCGGCTTTTGCGGTTACGGGAGTATTCAAAAAACCAGTATCTTCATCCGACTCGATCATCAATTCGATTTGACGGCGAAGCTCGGCATTACTACCGCAAGCCTGACTTAGAAACGCTGGGCGTTGATTCGGAGGGAGCGATAGGGCCTGATTAAAAATCCGATCATTTTGTTGCCATTCTTCAGGCGTCATCGTGGTCTTTGTTCTTGAGCTGGCTGTACAGCCAGGCACGCGCGGTCTTCCATTCACGCTCAATCGTGCGTGGCGAAATTTTTAGAATTTCTGCGATTTCTTCGATGTCCAATCCGCCAAAATATCGAAAAACTACA
>CAZXHW010000389.1:6109-7492 GCA_964639915.1 uncultured Heliomicrobium sp. | reverse complement strand
AGGCCTGAAAACACTGATGGTGGAGCGGCAACCGCCGGGCGGGCAGGCGGGAACCAGCTCGCGGAACGAAAACTATCTTGGATTTCCTTCCGGGTTGAGTGGCGCCGATTTGGCCAGGCGTGCAGTGACACAAGCGCGGCGGTTTGGCGTGGAAATGCTGGCCGCTGAAGCCACTGGATTGCGTTGTCAGGATTCGTACCGCTTTGTGCAATTCGCTGATGGCAGTGAACTCAGCAGCCATGTCGTTCTGATTTCCACTGGCGTCAGTTGGCGCAAACTGGACGTGCCGGGCATGGAGCGGCTGGCTGGCGCGGGCGTTTATTATGGCGCGGCGATGACGGAAGCGATTTCCTGTCGAGATGAAGAGGTTTTTGTCGTGGGTGGTGCGAATTCCGCCGGACAGGCGGCGATGCATCTTTCCAAGTTTGCCCGGCAAGTCACGATGCTGGTCCGGGGAGTAAGTCTGGCAGCGACCATGTCGCAATATCTGATTGACCAGATCGCCGCGACGCCAAACATCAAGCTACGCTTTCGCGCCAATGTGGTAGAAGCGCACGGCAATGAAAATCTGGAAGCGATCACCGTTGTTGATTTGGAAACGGAAACGCATGAAACCTTGCCTACCAAATCTCTTTTCGTTTTTATCGGCGCCCAACCTCATACAGACTGGCTGGCTGGAAAACTGGAACGCGACGAAAATGGTTTCATTCTTTCGGGACGCGATCTGCTGCGCGATGGGCGCAAGCCGCGCGGCTGGACAATAGAACGGGAACCGTTTTTGTTGGAAACCAGCACGCCAGGGATTTTTGTTGCGGGCGATGTGCGGCACGGCTCTGTCAAACGCGTAGCTTCTGGCGTCGGCGAAGGCTCGATTGCCGTCCAATTTATTCATCAATATCTGAGCAAACTCTGATGCCTGAAACAGACAAAACACAATTAAGCGCAGAACTGAGAAGCGTTCCCGCGCTCACCGGGCTGGAAGATGAAATCTTCGATTGGCTGGTTGAGCGGGGCGGGGAAGTGCGATTGATGGCCAACGAGATTTATTTGCGCGAAGGCGACAAAGCAGATCGGCTAGACATTGTGCTGGAAGGCGAGTTACAGGCGCGCGTCAGTGAAGCGGACGGTCAGGTTTATGTGATTCCGCAAGGCAGCTTGAGCGGGAAACTTCCGTTTTCACGAATGACCCACTATGGCGCGACTGTCCGCGCGATTGTGCCGAGCCGGGTTTTTTGGATGGACGTGAAGCATTACCCGGAAATCATGCAGCGCTTTCCGGAATTGATGCAGCGACTGGTTGAAGCCTTGAGCGACCGCGTGCGTGAAATCACGCGCGTAGATGAACGGCATGACAAACTGATGGCGCTGGGAAAACTGTCCGCA
>CAZXHW010000389.1:0-6099 GCA_964639915.1 uncultured Heliomicrobium sp. | reverse complement strand
ATGGCACTGATTGACTGGAGTCCGGGTGCCGCACGCGTGGTCCTGAGAACCTTTGCCCAACGCATCCGCTCGATGCAGGCGACTCTCCAGCAGCGCGAGAAAATGGCATCGCTGGGCACACTCGCCGCCGGCATCGCCCACGAATTGAACAACCCTGCCGCCGCCGCGCGCCGTGCTGCACAGCATCTTGGCGAAAGCCTGAAAACGCTGAACACGCTTTGCCTGACGCTCAGCCATCAAACCTTAAATGCCGAACAGATTGGTTTCCTGACCAAATTCCAGCAATCCGCCGCGGAATGCCTGACCGCCGCGCCTGCGCTTGATCCGCTGGCCGAAAGTGAATGCGAAGATGAAATCAGCGGTTGGCTGGACGCACACCATGTTTCCGAAGGGTGGAAACTTGCGCCGACATTTGTACGCGCCGGTTTGCATCAGGAAAAACTGGAAAAGCTGGCAGGATGTTTGAAAGGCGCAGCACTGAATGATGCGCTGCACTGGCTGGAATCCGCCTGGGCATCACAGGAATTAGTCCGGGAAATCGAACAAAGCATGTCGCGAATTTCCGAACTGGTCCGTGCGATCAAGGAATAAACCTACATGGATCGTTCGGATTTGCAGGAGGTGGACGTGCATCAAGGATTGGAAAACACGCTCATCATTCTGAATCACAAGCTGAAGGGCGGGGTGGAAGTGATTCGCGAATACGCGCCTGATCTTCCGCACATTACGGCTTACGGCGGAGCATTGAATCAAATCTGGACCAACCTGATCGTCAACGCGATTGATGCGATGAAGGGACAGGGCAAATTGTGGATTCGCACGTCGGTCAAACACGATTCCATTTTGGTCGAAATCAATGACAACGGCCCAGGCATTCCGCCCGACATTCAGGGGCGCATTTTCGAGCCGTTTTTTACCACCAAACCACAGGGCGAAGGCACAGGGCTGGGATTGGATACTGTGTACCGCATTGTTCGTAAACATCACGGTGAAATCCGTGTGACTTCAAAACCCGGCGACACCTGCTTTCAGGTACGATTGCCCCTGACGCTCTCGCCAGTAAATTCAACGGAGTTAGATCAATGAGTGACACTTGCAAACACTTGGCTGAAATTCAGGACGTGACACCCAGTGCCAAAGGCTGTGAGGACTGCTTGCGCAGCGGAGGCTCCTGGGTTCACCTGCGCTTGTGTTTAACCTGCGGCCACGTTGGCTGCTGCGATAATTCGCCCGGCAAACATGCGACGAAACATTTCCACAAGACGAAACATCCGATGATTCGTTCCTTCGAACCGGGCGAAGATTGGATGTGGTGTTATGTAGATGAACTTTTCTTTGAAGCATAGGGCGACTTTCCGAACGGAATTATCTCGCCCTTATCACGGGTTAAACAAAGTTGTATCCGGCCAGGCTAACGCTGGCCACAAAATCTCACTCGTCGCGAACTTCTTTTCTCTCCTGTCTTTCCCCGCCGAAGGGCTGGTTAATTTTCAGCAGAACTGACCAGAACTCTGGCATCAATTTAGTGTTCGATGTACTGTTCGACACTCGTCAGGAAACCCAAAACTTACAACAGGAACCATCATGAAACGAGCACTTGCAATTGCCTTGTTGGCGATCTTTTTGATCGTCACCTCCACTTCCGCGCAACAATGGAAACCCGCGCCGGTCACACTGATGACCCAGTGGGGAGAAAAAGTCACGCCCGAAAATGCCTGGCGCGAATATCCGCGCCCGCAATTTGTCCGCGAACGCTGGCAGAACCTGAACGGGTTATGGGAATACGCCATCACCGCCAAAACCGCGCCCGCGCCGACGAAATTTGACGGGCAAATTCTGGTTCCATTTGCCGTGGAAGCCGCGCTTTCCGGGGTTGGCAAAAGTTTCCAGCCCGATCAGCGGCTTTGGTATCGGCGTTCGGTCACTGTGCCTGCCGCTTGGAAAGGCGAACGCATTCTGCTGCATTTTGACGCGGTGGATTACGAATGCGCGTTGTGGGTCAACGGCGGCCTGGTCGGAGCGCACACCGGCGGGTTCGATTCTTTTAGCTTTGACCTGACGCCATTTCTAAAAGACGGTGCGAACGAATTGCTGCTTGGAGTTACCGATCCTTCAGACACTGGCGAACAGCCACGCGGCAAACAGCAACTGAAACCCCAAAGCATTTGGTACACGCCGGTTTCCGGCATCTGGCAAACCGTCTGGATGGAACCGGTTCCCGCCACGCTGAATCTGGCAGAGCTTCGCTTGACGCCGAATGTGAACGCTGGAACGTTAAGCGTCGTCGCGCTGACCAACACCGCAGTCGGCGATGACACTTACGCTGTCAGAGTGACCGCTTCTGCCGCAGGGCAAACGGTTGCGACAACCACAATCCGCATCAATCGCGAAAGCTCCCTGAAAATTCCAAATGCTCGGTTGTGGTCGCCTGCCGATCCGTTTTTGTATGACCTGAAAGCGGAATTGGTTCGCGTGAAAAATCCCTGGCCGCCAAATCCCAAACCGGAAGATCGTCCGAAGCGATTCGGGCAACTGGAACGCGACGTTTATGCCAAAGCCGAAGTCGAAGGCGCGCCGCTGGATGTCGTGACCAGCTATTTCGGCATGCGCAAAGTTTCGATTGGCCCAGGAACAGTCGCCGGTCAACCTGCAATCTTGCTGAATGGCCAGCCACTGTTTCAGCACGGCCCACTGGATCAAGGCTGGTGGCCGGACGGATTGCACACGCCTCCGGCTGACGAAGCGATGAAATGGGAAATCGAATGGCTGCGCAAAGCCGGATTCAACATGCTTCGCAAACACATCAAGGTCGAACCGGCGCGCTATTACTACCACTGTGACAAACTTGGAATGTTGATCTGGCAGGACATGCCATCGGGCTTCAGCAACGCGCTTCGGAATTCGGAGAGAGATCAAGGCGAACCGTTCCGTTTGTCTTCCAGCCGCGAACAACACGAATTGGAAATGCGCCGGATGATGGGCCGACTGCACAACGCACCGAGCATTGTGATTTGGGTGGTGAACAACGAAGGCTGGGGCCAATACGAATCAAAAGCCTTGGCACAATGGGTCAAGGCCATTGATCCTAGCCGTGTCGTGAACGCCAACAGCGGCTGGTTGGATATGAACGTCGGCGAATTGTACGACATTCACACCTATCACGAAGTCCCGCTACAACCCGAACCAAAAGCCGACCGCGCCATCGTCGTCGGCGAATACGGAGGTGTAGGCTGGCCGATCACCGATCATTTGTGGAACCCGCAAATGCGAAACTGGGGCTATCAGACATACCAGGATAAAACGGCTTACCTGAACGCGCTGCGCAAAAAGATGGATGCGCTGGTTCCGATGAAGCAAAAGCTGGGAATGTCTGCGGCTGTCTACACACAAACCACAGACGTAGAAGGCGAAGTCAACGGCTTGATGACCTACGACCGGAAGATCATCAAAGTCGAACCGGAGACGTTGCGGCAACTGAATGCCCCGCTGACGGGCAATAAATAAGGAGGCCAAAATGAATCGTCGTCACTTTCTCAAATCATCTGCATTTGGCGCGGCTGGCATTTGGCTGAGCGTGTCGTTGCCGCAAGCCTTGGGCGCTCCGGTGCCCAAAATGAAAGTTACGAAAGTTCGTTATTACGAATCGCCGCTTTCGCGCCCGATGGTCAATCAGAGCATGCACATCGTCGTGGTGGAAACCGATGCAGGCATCACAGGGATCGGCGAAGGTGGGTATGTAGACGGGATTCGGGAATGCGCGGAAATGATTATTGGCGAAGACCCGGCGCGCATTGACCATTGCTGGCAATTGATGATGCGCGGGCGGTTTTATCCTGCGGGAAGGGAAAAGCTGCACGCCATTGGCGCGATAGATATGGCGCTTTGGGACATCAAAGGCAAAGCGCTCGGCGTGCCGGTCTGGCAACTGCTTGGCGGGCAATCGCGGGAACATATCGAGTGTTATTCGACAGGCGCGATTCGTGTTCCAGGCGGCGTGAAGGAAAATGCAAAGGCCACGATTGAAGCCGGGTATCGAGCCTTCCGCACGTCGGTCACCGACCCAGGCAATAATGCGGCCTTCGTTTCGCAGCGAATGGTGCGAAAAACTTTCGAGCATTGTCAGCAGATTCGTGACGCCATCGGCCCCGACGCTGATTGGGCAATTGATTATCATACGCGGCTGGATTTTCCTGATGCAGTCCGGTTAAGCACGCTGCTCGAACCGTTGGAACCGTATTTTTGTGAAGACCTGGTTCGGTCGGAAAACAACGCGGTGTACCGCGAATTGCGCAAACAAGTGAAAGTTCCAATTGCCGTGGGAGAACAGCACAGCACGCGCTGGGACATCAACGAACTGATCGAACAGCACTTGATTGATTACAACCGCATTACGATTCCGAATTGCGGTGGCATTACGGAATACGCCAAGCTGGCGGCGATGTGCGAAACGCATTATGTCGGCTTGACGCCGCATTTCACCGGGCCAGTCAGTGAAGTTGCCGTTTCGCACGTCTGCACCAGTTTTTCAGGGCCGGTGATGATGGAAATGGCCGGGCTTTATAAGCCGGATGGCATTGATTACCTGCCCAAAACTTTCGACTTCAAAGACGGGAAAATCTGGCCGAATGAGCGACCCGGCTTGGGGGTGGAATTCGACGCGTCGAAAGTGAAATTGACGGCGGAATTTACCAAACGAAATCATCCGATTACGACGTTCCGGCGACCGGACGGATCAATCACCAATTGGTAGCGGAACACGCAAATCGTTTGGCGGCGCGGCGAATGCTACCCTATGCTGTCGGCGATTCGTTATCGTCAAATTCAAGGCGGAGTATTCATGGCATCACGACTCAAAATCACAGCGATTTTCATCGCAGCGTTCGGTATCTGGTGGGCAGTCTATCCGCATTCGCAGCCGCTGAACGCCGATGTCAGCGGCGCACCCGACACGCGGGCGTTTTTGGAAACGAATTGCTACGGCTGTCATAACGCCACGACAAAAAAAGGCAATTTGGATTTGACGGCGCTCAAGCCAGAATTCAACGACGCGACGACCTTTGCTACGTGGGTGAAAGTTCATGACCGCGTTCACGATGGCGAAATGCCCCCCAAAGCCGCGCCACAACCGAGTGAAGCTGAGCGAGTTGCGTTTCTAAAGTCATTGGCCGAGCCAATGGTCGCGGCGGATGCGGCCCGAATTCGCCGTGAAGGTCGTGCAGTTTGGCGGCGAATGAACCGCTACGAATACGAAAACACATTGCGCGATTTGCTTGGCGCGCCGTGGCTGCAAGTCAAAGATTTGTTGCCCGAAGACGGCGAAGCTTACCGGTTCAATAAATCCGGCACTGCGCTTGGTGTATCGCACGTGCAAATCAGCCGGTATCTGGCTGCGGCAGAGTATGCTTTGCGGGAAGTGATGGCGCGAAGCGAAAAACAGCCGGAAACTGTCACCAAGCGCTATTACGCCCGTGAACAGCGTGGTTTTACCGCCCATATCGAATTTTCCCAGTTCAATACCTACACTGAACGCGCGACGTTTCCGCTAGTCGGCAATGAAGCCGACGTGGCGGTGTTGGAAAAGAAAGCGCCGATGACCGTTGGCGCAGCCGATCCCGCGAAACGCGAACTGGAAAGCATGGGGGTTGTCGCCAGTTCCTACGAACCGCTCGAAATCCGTTTCAATCAATTCAAAGCGCCTGCGCCTGGACGCTACAAGCTCCGGCTCAACGCGCATTCGTTTTGGGCTGGACCACAGCCCGGCGACAAATGGTTTCACCCCAGCCGAACTGAAGCCTTCCCCGGACGCACGCACGAACCGATCACCCTGTACGCAGAAGTTCCGCCGCGCCAGATGCGCTATCTGGCAAACGTAGACGTTTCGCCCGAAGCTTCCGTGCAGGAAGTCGAAGTGTATTTGCTGAAAGACGAAACCATTCGGCCTGATGCCGTGCGGCTGTTTCGTTCGCGTCCGCCGAACTGGCGAAACCCGTTGGCGGAAAAAGACGGACAGCCTGGGGTCGCTTTCCGTTGGCTGGAGGTTATTGGCCCGATCTTCGATAAGTCTTCCGGAGACGAATGGCCGACGAAGGGGCATCGGAT
>CAZXHW010000388.1:0-7535 GCA_964639915.1 uncultured Heliomicrobium sp. | reverse complement strand
CCACGTCCGCTAGTAGGGGGTGTAAAGGTCTGAATGCCGAAGCTATCCTGATCCTTGATCGGGTACGCGATGCCGTAGCGTGGGTCGAACCAGTATTGGCGTTGCTGGTCAGCTTTGATGACGTTTTTGTTCAGCGTGAAGCTTTCTCCGCGAGGCGTATAGAACATGGCGAAGGAACCGTCGCTGGCTCGGGCGGCTCGCATTTTGGCTCCGCCGGAAGTTGGGCCATTCAAGATCAGGCTTTGATCCGGAATGAGTTTGGTGAAGGGAAGCGATTCAAACAACCGGCGAACGTGGCGCATCTGGAAGGCTCCGGGATGATCCAGTGCTTCGTGCCAAGGGATGTTGGCTCCGATGATGCTACCTGGCAAACCGAACAAATCGCGCAGGCGATTGGAATCGCCAACCGTTCCTGACGCGGCGGGTTTGAACATCTGCCAAATGTTGTTATTGCCGTATGTGTAGCCGCAGGCTCCGGCCAACAGCGACCAGTACGCGGCCTGACGCACGTCGTAATCGTCAAAACGGTCAATGCCACTGGCGTTGCGGTTGTAAAATCCAACGGGAATTCCTTCGTAACGTGGTTCGCCGTCCAGCGTCGGTTTGACGGGCTTCAGCGCATAATCGTTTTCTATGTACAGCCCATTGTCGTGGTCGCGCGCGGCATGCGAAGACTGCACCATATTGAAATCCAGCCATTGCGCGTCGTGCAGTTTGATCGAAGACAGCCCCGGTCCGATGGGGTGAAAGGTTTTCAGATGCGTGCCGCCGTCCCCTTCGGTCAGTCCTGCAGCCATCGCATCAATGATCGCGCGCTCGGCGTCGTTGGTGACGGAACGGTCTCCACCTAGAACCCAAATGATCGGTTTGTCTTTGTATCGAGCGCCCAGAAAGCGTCCGTATTCGCGGGCGTTTGTTAGATTGAACGCTGCTTTGCCCAAAGCCCAATGGCTGCCCCAGGTCGGCAGCATCCCAACAAACAATCCCAATTCTTCGGCTTTGTTGACAATGAAATCTACGTGACGGAAATATGCTTCGTTGGGCTTGGCTGGATCGCCGCTGGCCAGCGGCAAATCGCCATAAGCATTGGGAACCGTCAGTCCGCCAAGCTGCGCCAGCACGACGGCCTGAATGACCGTGAAGCCTTTTTGCGCTCGATTGGTCAGATACTGCGTCGCTTCTTCGCGGTTCAGGCGATGAAACAATTCCCAGGCCGTGTCGCCAAGGTAGAAGAAAGGCTTGCCGTTTTCGTATTGCAAGTAGCGGCAGTTTTCCGTGAGCTTCAGCTTTGGCGCGGCGGCAAAAACTGTTGTTGGCGCAAGCAGCAACCCGGTTATCAGGCACCAGCAAGCAAGGCGGCGAATCATTGTGCCGTCTCCTTTTTCGGACGCGCCAGATTGAATGTGCCGGTGTAAAACGCGCTGGTGAAGAAGCCTACGAATTCTTTTTCATTTGCTCGGCCAATCCAGTCGAACACGCCTCCGTCTTTTGCGCCGAGGTCAGTGGTGCCTTTGAACATAACGACTTTGCCAACCAGGCGGCCTTCCATCTTGATCGAGTATTTGTATGTGCCGCCGCAATCGCCTTCAAACACGGCCAGATAGGTGCCGTCTTTCAGTTCGATCTTTGCGTCCAGTTTTTTGCAGATGTCTTTGGGCGGAGTCGTGCCTTGCGCGGGACTATAAACGCCCCAGGTTCCTGTCCATTCACCTGCGACTTCAGGCGCGGCAGGTTTCGCTGGCGCTACGGGAGCTTGGGCAAATGTGGTGGCGGCACCAACTAGCAAAACAAAACAAAGTGAAGTCAGCGAAGTCAGAGTTTTCATGAAGTTTCCTTTGGTGGAGGGCAGAGTTTCCAGTTTGCCCAGAATTTTTTGACCAGAGAAAGTCATGGGCAGATTGGAAAATCTGCCCTACATTTGGGGTTAACTTTTCGTTCGCCAATGGTCGAGTAAGGGACCTGTCTTGCCGAAAACTGGGTCGGTGGTTGGCAGCGCCAATCGCGCGATATTGTCATCCACGCGGGGGCGTTCACCAGATTTGCCGTAGTTCATGTCCACATTTTGTTGCGGCGGATACGCTCCGACAACGTGAAAGTCGCTGCTCGATCCCAGGTTTTTGTGGCCGACTCCAGCGGGAATGACGATGACATCGCCTGCGGCGATGGTTTCGATGACGCCGCTCTCGCCACCAAGTTGGACTTTTGCCGAACCGCTAAATACGAACAAGGCTTCGTGCGCAGTGCTGTGGTAATGGTGATAGCTGAAAATGCCGTTCCGCCAGTCGTTACCCCAATTGTTCGCGTGGATCAACGCTTCGATTGCCGCCGCCGGATCGTCTTTGGGCAAATTCAAAACGCCGGAATAGATCACAACCGCCAGCCGACTGTTGGGAATTGTTCCCGCGTCTTTGAGCACGCGAGTGATGACTTGCGGCTTATTGGTATTGACCAGCGAATCAGCTTGATTGGATGGTTTGGGGTTTTGAGCCTGCGCTCCGATGATGGCAGCGCCGCCGAGCGCGCTCGAAGCGAGAAAATCTCTTCGATTGATATTCATAGAAGTACCTGCTTGGGTTGGAGTTTCGATCACGGCGAGACTGAATTTACCAGCTTGTTCTGAAAAGAGCCAAGTAATGGCGATGATTTGGCTCTTGAAGTTGGCATATTCGGGAATCTTCTTTTACAGTGTCTGCTCAATTCGTAATCCCTATCAAAAAACAAAGAATAATTGTCCGGCAGTTAGCTCCGCATACACTGCCAACCCCTCAATTCAAATTCAGGAGACAACAATGCTGGAAAAGAAAATCAAACGTTTTGTTTTGGTCGCGGCCCTTATGCTGACGGCTTCGTGGGCTGCCACAAACTGGGTCGCGCCGGTCAATGGTCAACAAGCGCAAACGCCTGCTCAGCCGCAAGCCGCCGCTGAAGAAACGATGGAGCAGAAATACAAAAATATTCAGGCGCTGAAAGGGCTGCCCGCTTCGCAAATGCGCGCGATGATGAATTACATCAGCGCTTCGCTGGGGATGGGCTGCGCCGATTGTCACGTCAAAAATGGCGACCAGTGGGCATTTGAAAAAGACGACAACAACCACAAAGTCGTCGCACGCAAAATGATTACGATGACGATGGACATCAACAAGGCGAGTTTCAACGGACGCACGCAGGTCACTTGCTTCACCTGCCATCAAGGTCACGACCATCCTTCGCACGTTCCATCACTGGCGGTTGCCAAAGCTCCAGAAGCCCCGGCGACTCCCGCTGCTGCGCCCAAAGCCGACGAGATTCTGGCCAAATACACCCAAGCCATTGGCTGCAAAGAAGCTATTGAAATATTAAAAACGCGTGTCATCAAAGGCGTCAGTGTGGCGGCCAACGGGCAGAGCTTCCCGCTGGAAATCAATTACGGTGGCACGGATAAATACACGCTCAGCGTGGCTTTGCCACAAACGCCAACGACACAAAAATTCAATGGCACTGGCGGCTGGCTGAAAAATTCACGGGAAGACCGCGCGATGGACAGTTCGGATATGGTGCGCGCAAAGTCTTTGGCCTGGAGCCTGGAGCCTGCACAGTTGAAAGAGCCGTATTTGCGAATGGGGTTTGCCGGCAGTGAGAAAGTCGGCGACAAGGATTGCTGGGTCTTGCAGGGCCGTTTGCAGGATGGTCGCCGCGTTCGGTTTAGCTTCGACAAAACTTCGGGATTGTTACTTCGCCGCGTCGTCCAAATAGTCACCGCCATCGGCATTGACCCCGAGCAAACAGATTACGATGACTACAAGGATGTTGACGGTGTGAAAGTTCCTTTTTCCATTACGACGACTTACCTGGATCGGAATTACAACTCGACACGCAAGTTCACAGAAATCAAACACAACGCAAAAGTAGATGATGCGTTGTTCAGTTTGCCTGCGAAACAGTAGTGCCATTTTAGCTAAACGACAAAAGCCCATCGCTGTACAGCGATGGGCTTTTGTCGTTTAGAAAGTGATTCGGGCTTATTGGTAACGCCAGAACCAGCCAGCACGGTCATAGTAACCAACCGCATGGAATCGCCCGAAGCGATCGTAATAACCAACCAATCGGTTACCACCGAAGGATTGATAGCGAAGCATTCGCTGGTGATCAAGCTGGCGAATTCGGTTCAACTCCTGCCGCTCAAATCTGCGTTCTAACCGTTCAGCACGGCGGTCCTGCCGTTCTTCGCGGCGGTCTTCTTTTCGGTCACGTCGCCAATCCTGAGCGTCAGCAGTTGTGAAAGCGCCAACACCTAGAACAAAGCTGCCCGAAAGAGCTAACGACATAATGCCTTTTTTCAAATTCTCTTTTTTCATAACTCCTCCTTATACTTTCTTTTGTTTTCAACCTCACCTTTCAAACTCGCAAACGATAATTGCACCTAGCGTGCCATTCGAAAGGAAAGGGTAGAACTTATGCTGATTCAGATATTTAGCGCGAAGGGGAAGGAATCGTGAGGATTCTATAAATACGATACAGAATGCAAAGTACCGATATGGTGTGTCTTGTGTGCAGACTCTCTGTTTGAATCAAATTCTCAGTCAGCCGCAGGTGTTTTTATGGGATCGAATTCATTTAAGGGGAGCTTGTTAAATGAATTCGATCCTATATTCATCAGTGTTACCTAGATTATTTGAGGGCAAGCTGAGAGGCCGTTACGGCAACGCATAAGCAACAACAGAATCACCACGTTTGGTACCCAGTTTACCGTGGCCTCCGGCGCTAATCACAACGTACTGTTTGCCGCCGACGGAATACGTCATCGGCGCTGCTTGAGCGCTGGCGGGAAGCTGACCTTCCCAGATGACTTTGCCGGTTTCCGCGTCAAAGGCGCGCAGTTTGTCATCCATAGATGCGGCAATGAAAACCAATCCTCCAGCCGTCACCATTGAACCGCCCAAGTTGATCGAACCAAATTCAGCAGCCTTGTTTCCGATCAATGCCAGTTGCGGGATGCGTCCCAGCGGCACGTCCCAACGAATCTCGCCCGTTGCCATATCAACTGCCGTCAGTTTTCCCCAAGGCGGAGCGATGCAAGGTGTGCCGGTCGGCGACATCAGTGGCTCGCGATACATTGCGTAAGGCGTGCCGGTTTGTCTTCCAAACTCGCCTTTGACGCGATTGGTCGCGCCGGTTTCGCGCATTTTGTTGTATTCGTCGCGGGGAATGAGTTTGACTTCGAATGGCAAAACGTTCGTGTTGACGAACAGCAGATTGCGGGTTGGATCAAAGGACATTCCGCTCCAATTCATGCCGCCGACGTTGCCTGGAATCGCCAGCGTGCCTTTCAAGCTCGGAGGTGTGTAAATGCCTTCGTTGCGCAAGCTGGCAATCTTGTCGCGACAGTAATTTTTATCTTTCTCATTCAATCCCCAGGCGTCTTCAGCTTTTAGTTGATGCGGAACCAGCGGACGCGGAAGTTTCGGAAACGGCTGCGTCGCCGAACTTTGTTCGCCAGGAATGTCGGTTTGTGGAACTGGGCGCTCTTCAACAGGGAAGACCGGTTTGCCATCGCGGCGATCCAGCACAAACAACATACCCATCTTTGTGCCGATGGCAACGGCGGGAATTTCTTTGCCCTGCCGTTTTATATTGATCAGCATTGGCTGTGACGCGACGTCGTAATCCCACAAGTCATGATGGACGACCTGGAAGTGCCAGACGACTTTGCCGGTCGAGGCTTTGATGGCAACAACGGAGTTTGCATAACGGTTATCGCCTTTGCGTTCGCCGCCGTAAAAATCCGGGCTTGGGCTGCTGGTGGGAATGAACACCAAATCGCGCTCGGCATCGGCGGAAATGATTGACCAGGCATTGGCAGCGCCTGTTTTGGTGGCGCTGTCTGCTGCCCAGGTTTTGCGCGCTGAGTCTTTTTCGTCTTTTGGAATTGGATCAAAGCTCCAGCGAAGTTTTCCAGTGAGAGCGTCGAATGCGCGAACGACTCCGCGTTCCATTTCGACGCCGCCGTTGTCACCGATGGCCGAACCGACGACGACCAAGTTGCCAATCACAGCCGGAGGCGAAGTCACCTGGTAGTTTTGATACCCCTTGTCTGTGATGAAGCGAACATCGCGTTTGAGGTCAACTTGGCCATTTTCACCGAAGCTGGAAATTGATTTGCCAGTTGCTGCGTCCAAAGCAATCAGCCGCGCATCCAGAGTTGCGACAAAGATTCGCCGCGCGTCTTTTCTGTTGTCATTTACCGCGGGCCAGGCGGACACGCCGCGCGAAGTCATCTCGGAATATCGGCGTTCCAACGCAATTTGTGGATCGAATGTCCAGCGTTCTGCGCCCGTCGCTGGGTCAAGCGCGATGACTCGACTGTAGGGCGTAGTCAAATACAACAATCCATCCACCAGAATCGGTGTGGATTCAAACGCGGCATTTCGGGAACCAGCGGCCTTGACTTCTTCCGCTCCGGTTCGGTACGTCCAAGTAGTTTTGAGCTGTGCGACGTTGGCGCGATTGATTTGATTGAGTGGCGAAAAACGCGACCCTCCGGCGTCACGCCCATAAGCAGGCCAATCAGATGATGTTTTTTTCTTTTGGGCATCGGCGGTGCTAAGTGCGCAAAAGAAGATCAACAAGGACAAAAGAACCATTGTGCGGCGCATCATTCCTCCCAGAACTGTTTGATGTGTTTTCGGTCATGAAGTGGTTATAAACTCTGATGCCGATACGTATAATCGGTATTTGATTGTTCAATTCAATTTTAACCAGGTCAACTTGATGGTTTGTTATGGCTGAAAAGTTAAAGGACTTGTTTTTCACGCGGGCGACTTTGACTCAATTGGCGGAAGCCATTGGGCAGGTTGATGGCAAATTTGATAGCGCGAAATTTCTGGCGATGGTTTTCGACGATGAATGGGAAGCCAAAGAGTTGAAAGCCAGAATGCGTCACGCGGCGATTTGTTTGGGGAAAACCCTGCCGAAGTCTTACCCGCAAGCGCTGAAAATCTTGAAACTGGTGGCACCGCAAAGCAAAGGTTTCGACAGCATGGTTTTTCCGGAGTTCGTGGAAGTTTACGGCTTGGAAGACTGGGAGCGATCTTTGCCTGTGCTAGAGTTTTTCACCAGTTTCGGCAGTTCGGAATTCGCCGTCCGGCCTTTTCTGCACCAAGCTCCTGAACGCGCGATGTCGTTTTTACTGAAGTGGGCGGAAAGTTCCAATCATCACGTGCGGCGATTGGCTAGCGAAGGTTGCCGCCCGCGATTGCCTTGGGCAATGGCATTGCCGAAATTCAAAGCCGATCCTTCGCCGATTTTGCCTGTGCTGGAAAAGCTGAAAGACGACGAATCCGAATACGTTCGCAAAAGCGTCGCCAACAACCTGAACGACATTTCCAAAGATCACCCGGAATTGATGATCGAAATTTGCGAACGCTGGTTTGGGCCTTCGCCGCGAACAGATTGGATCGTCAAACATGCTTGTCGAGGCTTGCTGAAATCGCGGCACGAACGCGCCTTGAAGCTTTTCGGTTTCGGCGACAATGGCCAGGTTCAAGTGGCAAATTTCA
>CAZXHW010000387.1:0-7561 GCA_964639915.1 uncultured Heliomicrobium sp. | reverse complement strand
GCTTTGGCGGGACGCGATGAATTTTTGAGGTGCAACGCGACGGGCAGTTAAATCAATCCGCCAGATGTTTGTATCCACCAGCGATTCGACATACGCCAACATGCCGTTGGCAGACAAGGCGGGATGCGTCGCGCTACGCCCGGCGGCTTCTATGGGGACAGCCACACCGGTTTCAATCGGCACGCGCCAAAGTCCGTTACTGCCTTCGCGATACATTGCCAACACAATTTCGCGCCCGTCCGCCGTCCACGTGAATCCGTGAATCGGCGCGTTCAGCTTCGTTAATTGGCGAGCCTGGCTGCCGTCAGGCTTTGCAAGGAAGATTTCGCTGTGCCCACGGTTCAGCGCCCGGCGAAAGGCCAGCGTTTTCCCATCTGGCGCAAACCGTGGCGCATCATCCACCATCAACGCGGGCGGTTCGGTGAGGAACTTCTTCGTCCCGCTTTCCACTCCAACCTGCAATAAAGCTTGCCGTTCCTTGTCCGCAGCCGAAACGGCGCTGGACGTGACGACTGATTGGCCATCGGGCGTCCAGGCGACAAAGGCATCGCTGGTTTGCACGTCACACAACTTGCGTTCGCTTCCCCCCAGTGAAGGCATCACAAACATCTCGGCAAAATCCGTCTGCACACGCAAAAATGCGATGTATTTGCCATCGGGCGACCAAGCAGGGCTGGTTTCATCGCCAGGCCGATTGGTCAGGCGGACGGGTTCGCCGGTGCCGATCAGCTTGCCGTACAGTTCCAGGCTCTGCCCTTCGTCGGGCCTCCACGAATAAACAATCTGCCGTCCATCTGGTGATAATGCAGGCATGTCTTCCCGCCCCGCCAAACCAGTAAACGGAACAATCCTGTATGCCTTGGGAGCAGGCGTTGGGGGAACTTCTTTGCGCTGCCACCAATAAATTCCACTCGCCAACATCCCCAGCGCCAGCAAAGCAATACCAGCCCACGGTTTCCAAGGAGCGGATTCTGGCACTGGTGTCCGTTGTGGATTTTGAGAGGGAGGCAGGGTCGGAGTGCGAATCGAGCCGTTTTCTTCCCTCGCAACAACGAGCTCCGCAAATGAACTTGGCTCGACGCTTCCAGGATTGTTTTTTATTGGATCAGGGAGCAGTTCCTTTACCTGTGCGGTAAAGCGGTACCCGCGACCCGGGATGGTGACGATGAATTGAGGGTTGTCTTTGTCATCGCCCAGCACGCGGCGCAACGTGTAAATGTAATGGGTCAGGTTCGATTCTTCGACGATTGTGTCCGGCCAAAGCCGCCGCATCAACGCTTCTTTTTCCAGCACCTGTCCGCGGTTTTCTACCAGCACCAGCAACGTCTCAAACGCCTTTTTCTTGAGCGGAACGACCTTACCGTCACGCAGTAACAGACGATCCCCCAGATCCAGGCGGAATGAGCCAAATTCGTAAAAGTGATTGTGGGGATTGGACATAGCCCGAATTCAGAAACGATTCAGAAGCAGTTCAGACCAGAAACCAGCGCGAATTCACCCTCAGTTCAGGACGAGGCAAGCGGAGACTGACTATGGTGTCGCTCGAAGCTGATGGTGCAGGGATAAGTGGTGAACTGTTTAAAAGGAACCTCCGAAAATTCGGGCGCAGTCTACCACGGCCCCCCGCGCTGGAACAGAACAGGGAACGTTAGCGCAAGGCTAAATCATTTTGAGCCACAGAGGGCACAGAGATTTTTGAGCGGAGCATCTGGCTGGCTTTTCTCAGTGTTCTCGGTGTGCACTGTGGCTAAAAATAAACGATGAATAGACTTGGCGCTAACGCTCTCCTAACACCCACAAAACAGGATGAAGCGAATGAATCTCTCAATTTTTCGAATGCATTGGTGGCGCGCTCTGAGCGTGTGTGTGCTGATTAGCAGCGCGTGTTTTTTCTGGCAAGCGTCCTGGCCGTTTGGCAAGGTGCGCGCGGCAACCATCACGGTAACCAATCTGAATGACAGCGGCGCGGGTAGTTTGCGCCAAGCCATCAGCTCCGCGCAAAACGGCGACGTCATCAACTTTCAGGCTGGATTGAGCGGCACCATCAACCTAAATAGCCCAACGCTGTGTTTTGATTGCAGCGCTGTTCGCAACGTCACGGTCAATGGGCCCGGTGCAAACGTCATCACGATCAGCGGCGTAAAAGCCAGCGGCACATTCGACATCTTCTCGATCGCTCGATCCGGCAGCAACGTCACCATCAATGGCCTGACAATCAAGCGCGATGGGCAACCGGGCAATTTGGGCGCGGCAATTGACAACAGAGGCACTGTCACGGTGAACAATTGCGTCATCAATGGCCATCAGCAAACCAGCCTTCAGGGAGCTGGAATCGCCAATGCAGGCACCGCAACCGTTCAAAACAGCAGCTTCACCAACAATTCCGCCGCCGATGGCAATGCCATTTTCAATCGCGGGACGCTGACCGTAAACGGAAGTACGTTTACTGATAATTTCTCCCTGCGGACCAATGCTGCCGGTGGTGCAATCGCGACCATTGGCGGCACCGTCGTCATCAATAACAGCACCTTCACCAACAATCGGATAAATGTTACTGGCGGCCAGGGCGGAGCCATCGCCAATTTCAGCGGCAATCTTACGTTGAACAATTGCACGTTGGTCAACAACCAAGCTTTGGAAGTGGGCGGAGGCGTTGTCGTATTTGATGGCAACACGCAAATCGTCAATTCTACCTTTAACGGCAACAGTGCGGTTACGGGCGGCGGTTTGCACAGCAGCACCAGTGCCACGAGCGTGGTCAATTGCACCTTCACGGCGAATCAGGCGAACCAGGGCGGAGGACTGAATGGATCAGCTTCTGTGCGCAACAGCATCATTGCGGGCAATCTCGCCAATTTCGGTCCGGATGCAGGAACCTTCATGACTTCTCTCGGACACAACCTGGTAGGAATTGGCAACAATGGAAATGGATTTACGAATGGAATCAACGCTGACCGCGTCGGATTGGCGAATGCGCCGCTTGATCCCAAGTTAGGGCCATTGCAAAACAACGGCGGGCCGACCAAAACACACGCGTTACTGTGCGGCAGTCCGGCATTGAATACCAGCGACAACAGCGTGCTCAGCGCACCGCTCAACCTCAGCACAGATCAGCGCGGAGTGCCGCGCAAGTTCAATTCCAACGTGGATATTGGCGCGTTTGAAATTCAAAGCAACGAAGCCAGTTGCGCCTTTGCCAACGGCAATACGATCACGCTTCCGGCGGGCGGTGCGGCTTCGCCGTATCCATCCACCATCAATGTCAGCGGATTAAGCGGCTTCGTCAGCAAAGTTACGGTCACACTCAATACCCTGCGCCACGAAAATCAAAATGGCCTCGAAATTTTGCTGGTGGGACCGCAAGGACAAGGATTGGTCCTGATGTCCGACGCCAACGGCGATCCGGACAACCCGTTTATCTTTGACCGTACGATCAGCTTTGACGACGCCGCGCAGTTTCCAATTGCCGATGGGCAGGCGTTGTTTGACGGCATATACCGGCCCGCGAATTATGGAACTGGCGATGTGTTTCCTTCGCCTGCGCCTGCCACTTTCAGTTCGCCCGCGCCCGCAGGCACGGCCACGCTGGTATCTGTATTTAACAGCGCCAATCCAAATGGCGCGTGGCAATTGTTTATCTTCAACGATCAACCTTTCGGTACGGGATCGGTGCGGGGCTGGTCGTTGCAGATTCAAACGGATCATCCGGCATTGGACATACAACCCGCGACGGTGCCAGCCGGAGCGGTAAATGTGACTTACCCGACCACGCAATTCGCCTCGCCAAACGGCCACGGTGTTGTGAATTTTTTCAGCAGTGGAACCTTGCCCCCCGGCCTGGGCTTTCTGGCGAACCAGGGAGTGCTTTCCGGAACGCCAACCGCCGGAGGCAATTTCAATTTTACGGTCAGCGCCGTGGATGCGGATGGCTGTATGGGCGCTCGTTCCTACACCTTGGCGATTCCATGTCCGCCGATCACCATTACCAATGCAAACGACAATTCAACGACGTTGCCCATCGGCACGGCCAATCAATCGTACAACGCGTCGCTTGTCGCCACTGGCGGAGCCGCGCCATACACCTTTCAAATCTTGTCTGGTTTCTTGCCAACCGGCATGACATTCAGCAGCGATGGCGTCTTTAGCGGAACGCCAACCGATACCACAGAAAATACCTTGCAGATTAAAACCACCGATGCGTTTGGCTGCACGGGGCAACAGGCATTCGATCTGCTCATCACGTGCCAGACAATCACTGTGAATCCGCCCGCCCAAAATTCTGCTGTAGTGAATGTGCCGTTGAGTGTGCAATTCACACAAACCAGCGGTTTGGGCACAGTGAATTTCACGACGGCCAGCACATTGCCCGCAGGGATAACGCTAAACACAAATGGATTACTGAGCGGCACTCCCACGCAGACCGGTGTGTTTCCGTTGACCGTTGTTGCGAAGGATAAAAATCAATGTCAGGGCACTGTGAATTACACGTTGACGATCACGAATTGCCCGGCAAACTTCACCGTTAACAGTCTGGCGGACACGCCGGACCTCGTCCCCGGCGACGGCCTGTGCCTGGATGCCAGCAACCAATGCACTTTGCGCGCGGCGATTATGGAAGCCAACAATGTGACCGCGTGCGCTCCGTTGGCCATTAATTTCAGCGTCACCGGAACCATTGATCTGGCATCAGCGCTGGAAGGATTCAATCATCCGAATCTGATCGTTAATGGCCCTGGCGCAAATTTGCTAACCGTGCGGCGGCTCAACGATGCGCCCAACTTCGCAATTTTCGGCATTCATTCCAACAAGACAGTGACGATCAGCGGCCTGACCCTGACAGGCGGCGCGCCGAATGGCGATGGTGGAGCGGTTTTCAATTCCGGCATATTGACGTTGCGCGATTGCGTATTGGCCAACAATTCCGGTGGACACGGCGGTGCCTTGGTGTCCTTTGCGACCACAACAATCATCGGCTGCACTTTTCACAACAATCACGCCTTTCAAACCGGCGGCGCGCTGGATGGGGGCGGAACATACACCGTGACCAATTCGACGTTTTCCGCCAACAGCGCCAACTTCGGCGGCGGCGCAATTGACCTTGCGAGTGGAACTGCTGTGTTGACCAATTGCACATTTGTCGGCAACACCGCCGGCTTTGAAGGCAGTCAACTGCGCAAGGAATCCAACGCAACGGTTTTGGTGCGCAACACGCTGGTGGATCACGTCACCAACGCCGCACCGATTTTGTTTGGAGCCTTTACGGCGCTGGGAAACAACCTGATTGGCAGCAGCGACGGATCTAATGGGTTCGTCAACGGAGCAAACGGCGACCTGATCGGCACGCTGGCGGCTCCGCTGAACGCGCTGCTTGCTCCGCTGGCCAATTATGGAGGCGGAACACCGACGCATGCGTTGTTACCGGGCAGCCCGGCGATCAATGCCGCGCAAAGTTGCGTGCTTACCAACTCTTGTCCCACCAACAATCCGGGATTCAATCTTGCCACCGATCAACGCGGCGCGGGATTCAATCGGCAATCCGGAAATTTTGTGGACATCGGCGCATTTGAATCGCGCGGATTCACGCTGGCGATCAGCGGCGGGAATAACCAATCCACGGGCCTCAACGCATTGTTCGCCAACCCGTTGAGCGTCGCCGTCACCGCCAGCGGCAATGAACCCGTCAATAATGGAATCGTGACATTTACGCCTCCTGCCAGCGGCGCAAGCTGCGTGATTGCCGGAAATCCTGTAACCATCGCCAATGGGGCAGCCGTGACCGGTTCCGTCACCTCAAACGCAATTCTCGGTGGCCCGTACAACGTGACGGCCAACACGGTCGGAGCAACGTCGCCGGTTCAGTTTTCGCTGTCCAATGCGAATGCGCCGAACACTCCGCCCATGTTGACGCCTGCAACGAATGTTTCGCTGCAACAGGGAGCAACATTCTTTCAAATGCAAATCGCCACGGTTACGGATTTGGAAAGTGGCCCTGGCGGTGTCAGCGTTACGGTGAACGGGGGAAGTTCCGCCACCGTCAACGGCGTGACGGTTTCGCAACTGGTCAACAACAGCGGAACAATCATCGCCAGGGTCGCCGCAGGGTGCGGAGTCACGACTGCCAATTTCACGCTGACCGCAACAGATTTGCAGGGCGCATCGGTGAGCGCAGGGCTGACCGTCACGGTCACAGCCGTCAACGGATTCAGCATCGTGGTGAACCCGGACACGCTGCTCAATGGATTGACACAGGTTGCCTATGTCGCAACGCTGTCGGCAACCGGCGGCAGCGGGTCATTTACCTTCAGCGTGGCTTCGGGCGCATTGCCCAATGGATTGGCGCTGAGCGGAAATCAGATTGCCGGAACTCCCACGACGGCAGGTCCATTCACCTTCGCCATTCGCGCCACGGATACCAACGGAGGATGTTTCAGCGAACGCAGCTATACCGTGCTGATCGGCAGCAGTGGATTGATGTATTACCCGCTGCCCAGGCCCGTGCGATTGCTGGACACCCGCGCAGGAGCCAGTCCGAACGCGTGCAAGCAACCCAACGCGCAACTGAATGCAAACTCGACCACCATGTTCACGGCGCGCGGCACCTGTGACGGCATTTCCATTCCCAGCAACGCCGTCGCGTTGACTGGGAACGTCACGACGGTGCAACCGGCCACGAATGGATTTCTGACGCTGTTTCCCAGTGATGCGCCGCGTCCCGGCGTGTCCAATTCCAACTTTCTGGCGAATGAAGTGCTCAACAACGCCTTCACGGTTGGCATTGGCGCAGGCGAAGGAGCGTTCAAGGTGTTCGTCAGCACGACCACGCATGTCGTAATTGACATCAACGGATTTTATGCGCCGCCCGCAACCGGCGGATTATTCTTTCACCCATTGCCCAAACCGATTCGCTTGCTGGAAACGCGACAAGGTTTGTCCGGTTGCCAAACGCCTGGCGCGGCCTTGCAAGCCAATTCAACGCGATTGCAAACGGGAGTTTTGACCTGCAATGGCGTGACGATTCCGACAGGCGCGCAAGCGCTGGTCGGCAATGCCACTTCAACCAATTCGCAAAGCAATGGCTTTTTAACTCTGTTTCCGGCGGATGCCACGCGTCCCTTTACGGCCAGTTCAAACTTTGTCGCGGGCATTAACCTCAACGCGCCATTCACGGTGGGTCTGTCGCTGAACGGAGAATTCGACATCTTCACGGCCGCAACCACCGATCTGGTGATTGATGTGATGGGATATTTCAGTACGCAGGCAAATGATGTGAATGGGCAAGGGCTGTTGTTCACTTCGCTGGGTTCGCCGCTACGCTTGTTGGACACGCGCGCTGGCCAGACAGCCTGCTTCACATCAAGCGCGCCAATGACCGGAGGAACAATCTTCCTGCAAGACACACAAGTTCCTTGTTCCAATCTGACGCCGTCGGCCAGGGGATTGGTCGGGAACGTTTCGGCGCTAAATGCCACTGCCAACGGGTTCCTGACCTTCTGGCCCAGCAACGCGGTGCAACCAACGGTGGCCACATCGAACTATCAAGTCGGCAGAGTCTTCAACCGCC
>CAZXHW010000386.1:0-7597 GCA_964639915.1 uncultured Heliomicrobium sp. | reverse complement strand
GCCTGGCGCTGTTGCTGAGCCTGTCGTTGTTGTTCCTGTTGTTGAGCATTGCGCTGTTGATGAGCTTGACGTTCCTGTTCCTGTTGGGCTTGGCGCTGTTGCTGTGACCGATCAACCGGCTTCTGCTGAGGTTGCGGATTTGCCTGACGTTGCGGTGCCGGTGGTTGCGGATTGGCCCGGCGCTGCGGTGCAACTGGTTGCGGAGGGGCCTGGCGTTGTGGGGGTGGTGGCTGCTTTTGCTTTTCCTCTTTTTGCGGCTTCTTTTCATCCTGTTTTTTTTGAGGCTGTTCCTGCCGTGGATTCTGTTCTTGTGAACTGGCAAGCCCGCTTGTCCCGGTTAGCAATGCTGCCCCCATAAAGGACGCTATCACAACGCGTTCAAAGTAATTAGATTTCATCGTACACTCTCCTTCTCTTTTTTATAGGTTCATCTATTTCAAACCCATTCCGACAATGGTATTGCAAATTATTAAGTCACTTCCGACACAACTGCCCGATCTCAACATGAGCGTTCTGAAGCAGTTCAGGTTTTCCCCTAGGCAGCATTAAGGTGCAATCAATATGCCAGTAGGCAACATCTGCAGATTCTTAATGCAGTGGGCGATTTGGCTCGAAAGCTAGTAATAGATCCCAATTCAAAGTGAGAAATCACCCTATGAAAGATAGTCAATGTGCATTAGCGCACATTCCGTACTTTCTTGGTGATTACTCACAAGCGTTACTTTGAATAATCAATTTTTCATGCCAAATAGAGATTTTTTGCGGCTGATACGTAACGATAGATTATTTTCTTATGGGTTCATCCTTGCCAATGTTAAGTTGAGTGCAGCCGCAAAAGACACCCAGGCCAGATACGGAATCATCAACCAGCCGGCAATGGGCGTTACGCGCCAAAACGAAAATAACGTCGCCAAAATCGCGCACCAGAGCAGCACGATTTCCGCAAAAGCTATCCAAGGCATACGAAGTCCGAAAAACAATCCAGTCCAAGCGCCATTCAGTAAAAGCTGCACGGCAAAAAGAGCCAACGGCACTGCCGCGCCGCGCCATCCAAGCTGTCGCCAGACAAGCCAGGCTGCAACTGCCATCAACAGGTAAAGCAATGACCACACAGGGCCGAAAACCCAGTTCGGCGGATTCCAAGACGGTTTGTTTAACGTGGTAAACCACTCGCTTAGGGCTGAAGGCATAAACGACGAACCGACGCCCGCAACCGCGAAACAAATCGAAGCGATTACGATCAATCCTAAGGCTTGCTTAAACGAACTCATGCTTGAGCTTCCTTGTTCTCACGCTGGCGCGTAGCCGTGGCGGCAATACCGCGCAACATCCCGGCAAAGACGAAATGATGAAGTGGGTAAAGTGCATACCAGTAGGCCAAACCGAATAAACCTACGGGATCAAAGATTGCTGTTTGACGAATCGTTGAAGATTGGTTGTTTTCCGTAACCTCGAATTCCAGCCACGCCCGACCGGGCAGTTTCATTTCCGCTGCCAGACGTAATAGCCGATCCGGTTCGAACGCTTCGACGCGCCAAAAATCAACAGCGTCTCCGGGACAAGGCCGTTCAGGATCGCGCCGTCCGCGCCGCAGCCCAACGCCGCCTACCAATAGATCCAGCCAGCCTCTGAGCTTCCACAACCAATTGCCAAAGTACCAGCCGTTACGTCCGCCAATCCGCCGAATCGGTTTGAAGGCGCAAGCTGCGGGAGCATTGATAGCGATGGCCCGCGAATCCACAATCCTGGCGCCAAAGCGCGTGCCGCCCCAGGTTTTCGCGCGACCGCCTGACGAGCGCGAATCTGACCAGCGTGTTTCGGCAAACTCTTGATCTTCATTGCGAAGCGCCCTGGCAATCGCTTCTTTGAAGCCCAGAGGACGAATCTTGAAAATGCTCAGCGCTGTATTGTCGCGAACAATGGATGGATTCAGCATGCTGGCGATCAGCTTACGGCCGATGCGAGCGTAAAGAGGTGTGATCAGCGCCAGCCACAAACTGGAAAGTCGCGGCGTCAAAACAGGCACTGGAATGATGAACCGGCGCAAGCCGCGCTGCTGTGCATACTCGCGCATGATGTCGCCATAAGAGACCTGGTCCGATCCGCCAATCTCATAAATCCGGCTCTGGTCAACCGGCAAATCCAGGCCCGCAACCAGGTAAGCAATCAAATCCCCGATTGCAATAGGCTGGGCCAGCGTCGAAACCCAGCGAGGCGCGATCATCACCGGCAGTCGTTCCGTCAAAGTCCGGATCATCTCGAAAGAAAGGCTTCCGGAACCAAGCACGATGGAAGCGCGAAATTCAACCACCTGCACGCCCGACTCGCGCATTATCCGCCCGACTTCCAAGCGGCTGCGCAAATGCGCTGAAAGCCCGCGCTCGCTTACACCCAGCCCGCCTAAATAAATGATTCGCCGGACTCCGGCTTGATAGGCCGCCGCGCCAAAATTTCGCGCAGCCTTGCGATCCTCATCCTCAAAATCTCCCGCTGCTCCCATCGAATGCACCAGATAGTAAGCTGTATGAATTCCTTGCAGGGCTGGAATCAGTGTGCTTTTGTCCAGCACATCTCCGGCAACCAGTTCGACGCCCGGAGCAGTTTTCGAACGTAGATATTCCGGGTTGCGAGCCAGGCAACGTAATAAATCGCCTCTCTTTTCCAGCGCTTTCAGCAGGCGTCCACCTACATATCCAGTAGCGCCTGTGAGAAGAATGCGCAGCGGCGGATTTTCGTTTGGCGATGATTCTTCGGAATTCATGTGCGGCCTTTCTCCCTCCCCGCTTGCGGCTTGGGCCTTTCGATAAAAAAGAGATTGATCGCTCAATTGAAAGAGCCGCTGCCTGCCTCAAAAAAGCAAACAGCGGCTGAGTGCCACCCCTTTGACCAGACAATTAGCTGGCTGTGGACTTCGCCGCTGGCAAGGTCAAAACGGTATCAATTACGTGGATGACGCCGTTGTCGCAATCAATGTCGGTTTTAATCACTTTAGCGTCATTCACCTTGACCCCATTGTTGGAAGCGATCCCCAAATTGTGTCCTTCCAGATTCTGAGCTTTAGGAAGCTTTGCCACATCCGCAGCCATTATTTTGCCGGCGACAACGTGGTAATTCAGTAACCGTTTCAGCTTCGGAACATCCGTGAGCAAAGTTTCGACAGTGCCTTTTGGCAGCTTGGCAAAGGCTTCGTCGTTCGGCGCAAAAACCGTAAAGGGTCCTGGCCCCGAAAAAGTTTCCACCAAGCCTGCTGCTTTAATCGCTGTCACCAGGGTTTTGAATGAATTTGCCGCAATTGCGGTTTCGATAATGTTCGGCATTTGAAATCTCCTTCTCCAGCTAATTCGCGGACGATGGAATTTGTTTCCCGCCGCTGTCAGTAAATGAGTGCTTTAGTTGAAACAAATTACGGCACAAATCCGGCGGATTTTTTTCGTAGTAAAGTGCGCAATAAATTCGTCCAGGAACCTTTTTTTCAGCTTCTCAACGCATCACTCAAGACTTTAAAGCTTCTTCATTGGCGCACTATCAACCTTCAAGTTATTGCTGACGCTTTTGACGCCTTCCGTGTCTTTGGCAATCTGCTCAGCTTCCGATTTCTGTTCCGTGGTTTCGACCATGCCGCGCAATGTCACAGTGTTGTTCGTCACATCCACGTTGATTTTGCGCTCCGGCGTTGTCGAATTGCCCACCAGTTGCGCAACGATGATGGTGTGAATCCAGGCGTCATCCAGCGATTCGCCGATACTTTCGCCGCGTTTCCTGGCGATCTCGCGTTCTTCACTCGCGCGCTCTTTGGTGTAAGCCGCGCGTGAGATTTCGCCCGGTTTTACGTCAATCTTGGTGGTAACGATCAAACCGGCGTGCGCGCTCTTCGCCAATTCGACTGCTTTCGCTCTCAGCGATTCTGATCCGACCGTGCCTGAAAGTGTGATTTCATTACGATCCACGTTCGCATCCACGCTCAGATTCGCAGCGTAGATCTGCGCATCCGTCTTGAACTGATCTTTGATTTTGGTTTCCAGCTCAGAGTTGGTCATTTTGGCCATCGGCGACGGACCGGTCTTGGCTTCCGGGTTGCTTGCCGTCGCACAACCGTTCATCGCCACGCTGACGCTTAGCAGTGTCAGCGCTAGAAAACCTGTGACCACGGACCATGAAACTTTAGTGTCGTTATTCATAATTTCTCCTTCGGATTTCAAATTTGCGATTGATTGCCGGCGACTGCAGTCATACTGAAAAGCTACGGTCTTTGCCGCCGACTTCTTATTGGAACGCCATCCGGTTCATTCCCGGTTTATCGTTTGCCGGTGACAACCTTGACCGTTTTCTTTACAGCCTCGCCGACTTTGCGACGCCCTTTGCCCAATTTCTGCTGAATTTTTCCTTCCAGATTCTCAGCTTCGCCTTCGGACTCGAGACGGGCATTGCCAGTCATTTCTCCGACCTTGTCCTTGGCCTTGCCCGTAAATTGTTTGCCCTTGCCTTTAACCTCATCTTTGTTCCACATAACTAGTCTCCCTGTTAGCGACCGAATCCATACCGGATGATCGGTTTAGGTAGGTAGGTTTATAGATTGATTTTTGCCGTTGCTATGATTGGCTGTTTTTGGAGAACTTGTTGTTCAGTATTGAACCATTTCGGAAAGAAAGTCAGAGCGCATGCGCCAAAGGTCGTGGTCGCCATGCCGACCGACAAGGGCGCAATGTGGAAATAGACTGTCTGGATTGCGTTCTGGGCGATGTCCAAATGAAAGGGCCGAGTCTTTGCCAGACTCGGCCCTTTCATTTGGACTTAATTGCTGTTCGCGACTTCCGATGGTTAACAGGACGGCGGAAAAACCGGAACCGTCAAGCTGGGGGTAGCCGTCAGCGTCAGCTTATGCAGGTTATGTCCCTGGTTGAACGCCCCTGCACTCGCTCCCACGTTGGGGTTAAAGTTGATCGCCGCTCCCAGTATGCCGATGTCAAACTGCGAGAAGATCTTCAACCAGCCCGTGCGACCCGCAGGGATGAAAGTCTCGAACCTCGGAGCAGTCCTTGGGAAATTGTTCGACAGGCTGCCGCGCAACTGGCAACCACCGCTAATTTGGAAGCTCAGCGCGCGCTCTGTGTCGTCATACAAAATGCCGAACAGAGTGCCCAGCGTCGCAGCGCCGGTTCCTAGATTACCTCCAATGCGGTTAACGATAAGCAGCGTGTCGTTACCGTCCGCGCGGCTGGCAATGCTGTCCAGCGCCAGCACACGCGGAAGCTGGTTGTACATCACACCGTCGAACCGCAACTCGGCGATTGATGAATTGGCATCGCACAATGCCCTAACTCCAGGCAAACCCGAAATTGCCTCGGCTGCAAGATTGGCCGCGTGGCCCGATGCCACCTTGACGTACTCGTCTCCGATCAGCGTGTTGATATTCAGCGGGCAACCCGTCATACAATCAACCTGCACCGCTACCACATAACCGGTTGTTCCCGGATCCAGGTCGAACATCAAAAAACTCGCCGTTTGATTCGGGGTCAGGCAAACATAGGTATCCGCCACAGAACAGCTTGATCCATCAATGAAGAACAGATGCACGCAGGCCGACCATTGGTTTTCAACATTGGTAATGTTGATTCGCGTGTTGGTCAGATTCGGACTGGCGGCGTCGGACGTGTAGTACGGGAAAATCAGCACTGACCCGGATTTCTGATCGCTGATTTGCGAAGCGGGCGGCAGGTTTGGTCCTGGGCCCGGGGGGATTTTCTCTACTGGAACGCACAATGTCGAAACGTTGTTGGCCGGAGCAATTTCCAGTTGATTCGAAGTGATTACTGCGGTGTTGCACAACAGGGTTCCGGCGAACTTCATCGGTAGCAACACAATTAGTCTGATTGTTGCCGTCGCCTGAGCGGCCAGATTCCCCAGGTTGCAGGTAATCGTTGAAGTGCCGCTGCAAGTGCCTTGTGATGGTGTTGCTGAAACCAATGTCACCCCGGCGGGCAACGTGTCAGTAACGGTCACGCCTGTCGCTGCACCAGGCCCGAAATTGACGACTGAGAGTGTGTAGGTGAACTGGGAATTTTCATACGCAACCGGCGCCGAGCCGGTCTTCACCACGCAAACGTCAACTCCGCAGTTAGGGTCAACCGCTATGGTGAATGCACTGCTGGCGGTGCAACCCGCCGCCGTCGTCACCGTCACATTGAGCACGACGGGGCCGACATTGCCCGCCGTATAGATAATGCTGCGCGTGCCCTGCCCGGAGGTGATTGTGCCGCCGGAGATCGTCCAACTGTAAGTCGCACCTGCGCCGGCATCAGTCACCGAAGCTGTGTTGCCGGTCGAGAGCGGACAGACAATCGGCAGCGCAGTGATCGTTGCGATTGGCAACGCGTTGATTGCTACCAGTCGGGAGCCAACTGCGCTGCAACCTGCAGTTGTTGTAACGATGACATTGAGCGTGACCGGGCCGGTTGCGCCCATTGTCCAGGTTATGTTGGGCGTGCCTTGCCCGGAATTGAGCGTACCGCCCGTGATCGTCCAAGTGTAAGTCGCGCCAGCGCCTGCGTTAGGCACGGAAGCCATGTTGCCCGTTGAGAGCGCGCACAGGGCATTCAACGCTGTGATCGTCGTATCAATCGCGCAGACGACGGTCAGGGTCGCAATGGCTGGAGATGGATTGTTGCCATTGCTGGTCTGCAAGGCGCCAGCCGGAATGGTGTTGATGTAGTTACCTGCTGCAGCCGCAGTCACATTCACCGTCACCGTGCAGGTGCCGGGAGCTCCGCCAGGAATTGCGCCACCAGTCAACGTCACTGTGCCGCCGCCTGCGACTGCCGTTACTGCACTGCCACAGGTGTTGGAAGCACCCGGCACTGCGGCAATCACGACACCGGCGGGCAATGTATCAATGAACGGCGCGTTCAGCGTAGCAGCGCCAGCGTTGGGGTTGATCAACGTAATGGTGAGAGTCGAGACACCGCCAGCATTGATTGTCGCTGGGCTGAATGCTTTGGCTATCGTGGGCGGGCCAATCACCGGCACAACGGTCAAGGTCGCGATGGCCGGAAACAGATTGTTGCCAACGCTGGTCTGCAAGGCGCCAGCAGGGATTGTATTGACGTAGTTGCCTGCCGCCGCCGCAGTCACATTCACCGTCACCGTGCAGGTGCCGGGTGCCCCTCCAGGAATTGCGCCACCAGTTAACGTCACCGTGCCGCTGCCAGCGACGGCGGTTACCGCACCGCCACAGGTATTGGAAGCGCTCGGAACTGCAGCAATCACTACACCGGCAGGCAATGTATCAATCAGCGGCGCGATCAAAGCAGCAGCGCCCGCGTTGGGGTTGCTCAAAGTAATCGTGAGAGTCGAAACACCGCCAGCAGTGATTATCGTTGGGCTGAATGCTTTGCCTATCGTGGGGGGTGAGTTGACGATCAAAGTTGCAATTGCCGGAGTAAGGTTGCTGCCATGATTGGTTTGCAAAGCGCCAGCAGGAATGGTGTTGATATACGTGCCGCCGAGCGCCGCAGTCACATTCACCGTCACCGTACAGGTGCCGGGTATAACGCTGTTCCCGGCCGGAATCACTCCTCCCGTCAAGGTCACCGCGCCTGTG
>CAZXHW010000385.1:0-7605 GCA_964639915.1 uncultured Heliomicrobium sp. | reverse complement strand
ACGAATAAAGAAGCAACCCATCTTTGCCACGCACTTCCTTTCCCTGCACAGTTGAAGCCGTGCCCACCAGCCATTTGCCATCGGGCGACCAAGAGTAGCCACTGAACCAGTCGGTTTCATTAATTGCAGGCAGGGTCACAGGCGTTTGCTGATCCCAAGGCTTATTCACTTCGATAATTTGTGTACCCCGTTGCGGACCATTCATGCCATTGATGTTGTATGCCAACCGCAATCCATCGGGTGACCAAACGGGAAAACTGCAAGCGAATGAACTAAAAGTCAGTTGGCGTTTGTTACTGCCATCAGGATTCATCAGCCAGATTTGGTTCGTGCCCGAACTGTTGGAAAAAAATGCCAGGCGATCTCCTTGTGGAGACCAGCGCGGCGAACGATCAACAGCATCATCATCCGTCAGGTTGGTTTGCCCACTGCCGTCAGATCGTACCAACCAAATGTCTTCGCGCGCGGCACCCAGTGAATGAAATGCAACAAATTGGCCATCGGGCGACAGGCTTGGCGATCCTGACGGACGCGACCCGACGGTGATCGCACTGGATTCGCCAACCGTCGCCAACTTCACCGGATCGAAAGCGATTGATCGTATATTCGCGTCCTGAATTCGGTTGGCATAAACAATGTGTCGGCCGTCACGCGACAAATCCATCTGCAACACTTCTGCTGATTGCCCTGTGACGGGTTCCGGCTTGCTGAGCGTGCGGCCTGACGCCTCGTCAATTCGCACACGCCACAAACTGGCAACGGCTTTGCGGTCGCTGGCGAAATAAAGGTATTTGCCATCGCCAGACCAGACTGGATTCCAATCTGCAGCGGCGTCACTCGTCACTGGGCGCGGATCGCTGCCATCCGCAGCAATTGTCCAAATATCGCGCGTGCTCTTTTCCGTTCGGTAAAAGTAAGCAATGCGTTGGCCACCTGGCGACCAGCGCGGCTGCGCGGCGTCCCCAACAGTCACCAAATCGCGCTCTTTGCCGGTGGCGACATTGATAATCAGCAAACGGCTTTTCGCGACGCGACGCTTTGGATCGAGAATGTAATCTGTGCCGCAAACGACTTCCGTGCCGTCGGGCGACCACGAAGGATTTTGGCCGAAGCGTGAGATTTGCCGCGCGTTTTCGCCGGTCGCGCCCATGACAAACAACCCGCCGCCATTGCGTTCCGAGCGAAAAACTATACTTTCGCCATCAGGCGAACAGGCTGGCTGCGTGTCGTCATCATCAATGCCTTCCGTCAGATTGGTCGGCTTGCTGCCGCCGACTCGCTGCCAAAAAACGTCCCACTGGCCTTGCACACGGCGCGAATAAAAAACAATTTTGCCATCCGGCGATAAACTCGGATTGCGCTCTTCCCCTGGAAACTCCGTCAGTCGGCTGCTGTTAGCGGTAAACCAGGGCGAAGGCTCCGCTTCGCCCTGGGACCAAAACCACCACAAGGCAAATCCGGCGGTAACCACAGCAATGATGGCAGAAATCGTCGCCAGAACCTGCCATTTTCCAATTGAAGGTGGTAGTTTGGCTGCGCCGCTGTCATTCAGGTTCGCCAGACTGCCACTGTTCAGCGACTGAGTTGTTGAAGAATCCAATTCTCGTTTGAGCTGTTTGAGCTTGGCGCGTAAATCCTTAGCCGTTTGATAGCGCAAGTCGCGATCTTTTTCGAGCATCCGGTTAATGACGCGCTCGAACTCTGGATTCAAATCCGGTCGCAACTGACTCAAGGGCATTTGGTTATGATGCGCAATGGCGTCCAAAATGGCTGCCGGTTTGTCGCCTTTGAACGGAGGGCTGCCGGTCAACAATTCATAAAGCACGACGCCCATGCTGAAAATATCGCTGCGCCATCCACTTCTTTCCCAACCGCTTGTTCAGGCGACATGTACCGCAGCGTCCCAAGCACTGTGCCGGGATTGGTTGCTGCCGGATCGCTGACTTCTTCATGCGTTTTGGCTGGCGAAAGGTGATTTTCGGTCAATTTGGCCAGCCCGAAATCCAGAACTTTGATGTAATCGTCGCGCCGAAGCATCAGATTTTCCGGCTTGATATCACGATGAATGATTCCTGCTTCATGGGCTGCAGCCAGCGCGGCTGAAATTTGCAGCGCGATTTCCACGACTTCGCGCGGGTCCGATTGGCCGTGGCGAATCGTCAGCAATTTATCGCGCAATGTCTGGCCATCCACGTGCTCCATCGCGATGAAGTGTGTGCCTTCGATTTCGCCTATGTCGTAAACGGTCACGATGTTTGGATGGTTGAGGGCGGAAACGGCGCGGGCTTCGCGGGCAAACCGTTCGATGCGAGCTGTGTCTTTGACAAATTGGGCGGGCAACAATTTCAGAGCAAGCTGTCGCCCCAATTTGTCATCCCGCGCCAAATACACTTCGCCCATTCCCCCTACCCCAAGCACGGTGATGATGTGATACGAGCCAAATTGTTTGCCAATTAGAGAGTGTTCGTGGCGGGCGGCAATGCCTCGCGCAGCAATTTCAAGCGCGGGCGTATCGAGAAAATTACCCGCCGCACGATCGTGCGCATTCAATAGGGAGGCGACTTCGCGGCGCAATTCTGCATCGCCAGCAGTAACGCGAGCCAAAAAGGATTCGCGTTTGTTAGGCGGCAAAGCCAGCACCTGATCGAGCAGGCGGTCTACTTCTTCCCAACGTTCAGCCTTCATCTTGGCCAAAAGTCTTATCCAGTTTTATTGATGATGATGCTGCGGCGCTGGGGTTGCTAACAGCCGTAGCGGTAAAGACGGGCGCAATTTACCACACTTCCTACAAAGCACAGAAATTATGTCCTTCCAAAAAAATTACGTCCCAATGATAGTTTTTGCCCGCTTCCTCCGCCTTAACAAGCGAGAAACGATCACGTGCCCTGAATCGAGGCTGGCAACCAGGTTATGGTGAAGTTGGCCACCGCAACTACAACTTTTACTAAGGAGAAACCATGAGCAATCAAGAAAACAACGTACAAGCAACCAATCCTGCCGAACTGGAAGATTTGAACATTCAGGAAGCCGACGCTTCTGAAGTGAAAGGTGGCCCTATTTATATGAAATACGATGACATTAAAGGCTCCGTTCAGGCAGCCAATGCTCCGATGCCGCAAACGCGCGAGCACATTCTGCTGGCCAGACAGGTTGGCTAAATTCTATTTCGGAAAGATTAAAACCGAGGCTTCGCGCAGCGCTGCGCCAAACGAATCCGAAGGCTGAAAAGAATCATTCTCTTTTCAGCCTTTTCGCGCATGGAAGTCACTTCCGGGCAACGCGTGAAAATATTTTTTTTCGTGATGATAGTTTTCGCGACCTTCATACGCCTTAACTGGTGAGCGCGATAGGGCGCTCGATGAAAACAACGGACTTTTAACCAAAAGAGGATCATCTTTATGAATCAACAAGATACGCACAACCAACCAATCATCATCGAAGATTTGAACGCGCAAGATTCCGAAGACATTAAAGGCGGCCCGAAGAAAATCTTCGTAGGCAGCTTATCGGCGGCAGAAACTGAGCCCACTTCCCAAGCTGTTGGCAGTAGCGGTCTAAGCGCAGGCAAAGTCTCTTACAGCGACCTTCACTAAATCTTTGAGCTCAATCAGGTTTACAGGGCGACGTTTCCGTTGCCTGTAAGCCTGGTTACAACATGTGCCTTCTTGTCCACTTGCCCCTCTACTCAATTAACCGGAGAAATTCATGGCTGCCAGAATCGCGAATACAGCTCCCTTGCCCGTTGACGCCAAAACCAGTTTTCTCGATTTGACGCCGCCGCATTGGGCTGCGCGCGGATTGGCCTGGGCACTGATTACGATTTTTGCGCTCGGCGCGATTGCTTCCGTTGCTGTCACAATGCCGGAAAAAGTCACGGCGCAATTTGTGCTGGTTCCGGTTCGCGGAGCCGATCCGGTCAAAGCCATTCGCGGCGGTGTGGTCACAGAGCTATTGGCGACGGAAGGCCAGGCAGTCAATCAAGGAGATTTGCTGCTGACGCTGCGGTCAGATTCGGCTGCCGAACGAACTGCTGAATTACAATCCATCGAAACCCAATTGGCTGGGACCGGCGACAGTTTTGTGAATGCCAGGCGGAAGCTGGAATCCGTGCAACTGACCGATGAGCAGGAAGCGCGAAAGCTGGAAGGTCGCGTTCGCCATTTGGATACGCTGATCGCACACAAACGCCAGCAATTGGCGTTGACGGAAAAAATGAAAGACAGCTACGAAAAACTTTATCGCGAAGGCATCGCCAGTCAGGCGCAATTGACAACCAAGTTGCTGGAAATCAGCGAACTGGCTTCGGAAATCGAACGGCTGGCAGCAGAACAGAGCGATGCGCGCGCCGATGTCGAAAAACTGAAGCTGACCGGCGCAACCCGGCAAACGGAATTCAAGGAATACGAACGTGAGTTGAAAGAGAAAACCAAAACTGGCGAAATTCGCGCTGACGCTTTGAAATCGGGGCTGGCCAACATTGACGGCAATCAGGTTCGCTTGCTGGCTCCGTGCTCAGGCGTAATTTTGAAACTGAAAGTGCGCGACAAAGGCGCAATGGTTGGCGAAGGCGAAACTGTGGCCGAACTGGCTTGCGGTGGTAATCAGCTTGTCGCTGAACTGACGGTCCCGGAATCCGGCGTCGGCAAACTGAAACTGGATCAAGGCGTGAAACTGAAATATGACGCGTTTCCCTACCAACGATTCGGCGCAAAACACGGACGGCTGGCGTGGCTGAGCCCTGCGAAAACCGAAAGCGACAAAAACTTCACAGCGCGCGTTGAACTGACTGAAAAGGAAATTGCGGTCAAAGGACAATCGCGCAGCTTGAATGCTGGAATGACAGGCACGGCCGAAATCGTGGTCGGCAAACGAACTCTTCTGAGTTATGTTTTCGAACCGATTAAACAGTTGCGCGAGAATCTGGCGGATGTGCCGTAGTTCGGCGTTATTTCAGCGAAATCATCCAAATACTCTCTTCAGTGTTTTCAACGGAAAAGTACAAAAACTTGCCATCTCTGGAAAGAACAGGATTATCTACATATCCATCCTGGTTCAGGCGAAGCTCGCGCGCGACTTGTGTCTTGCTGTCAATCAAGTAGTTCTTATAGCTGTCCGTGAATAACAACCTGCGATTATCCGGCAACCAGGTTGGACCTGCCCCTTGTTTGTTCAGCCGTTCATATTGTTGCGTGTTCAGATCGTAGAGAACAATTCCGGGAACCTCTTTGTTTTTGTTGTAGAGGGTTCCGGCAATCTTCTGGCTGTCGGGCGACCAACTGTAGCCGACAAAGGTCGTTCCCGCTTCCGGCGAAGGCGGAAAGCTGAAAAGTTGCTGTTCCTGATAGGGGCGGCTCAAATCCATAATGAAGCTGGCGCCTCCGCCGCGATAACTGAACAGCATTCGCGTCCCGTCGCGCGACCAGGCCGGATCCAGGAATCCAGGCTGATCTTCACGGCTGAACGTCATTTGCCGTCTGTCACTGCCATCCTGGTTGATCGTCCAGATTTCATATTTGCCCGTCAGGTCGGAAAAGAAAGCGATGCGACGGCCATCGTGCGACCAGCGTGGAGCGCGGTCGCTGTGGGCATCGTTGGTAAGCTGAACATCTTTGTCCGGTTCACCGATCCTGGAAACAAAGATGTCAAATTGCGGATCGCCAAAGATGTAATACGTCAGCCATTGGCCGTCCGGCGAAATGTCCTGATTGGTCGCGCGCTTCGTGTATTGCGTTAACCAGCTTGATTCGCCAACGACTTCGCCACGTTCGACATTGAATGCAATGCGTTTGATGTTGGTGCGGGCAACACGACTGCTATAAACCATTCGTTTTCCGTCGCGGGAAAAACTCAGCAGCATGCTGTAAAACGACGGAGCAAGTAAGGGTTCGGCATCTCCCTGCAATTCTCCCGTAAGCTCGTCTATTTTCACACGCCACAAACTCAATCGTCCGTTTCGGTTGCTGCAGTAATACAGCGCGGTACCGTCTGGCGTCCATATCGGAGAACCGTCTTGCGCTTTATCGTTGGTAACGGCAACAGGTTCCCCGCCTGCGACTGGGACAGTCCAGATGTCGCGCTGCGACCCATTGCGCAATCCCCAATACGCCAACCGATGCCCGTTCGGCGACCAGCTTGGTTGAACGGCGTCGTCACCTGCGGTAACGCGGCGCTTGGCATTTGTCTGCAAATTGATAATCCAAATCTGGCTGCCAATCCCAACGCGGTTGAAAATGCTGTCACCGGATTGCGTGCCATACGCAATTTCCGTCCCGTCGGGTGACCACGCAGGGTTATACCCATCCGGCACAAGCAGGCGAACGTTTTCGCCCGTCGCCCCCATCACGAAAATGCCGCCGCCGTTGCGCGCCGACCAGAAAGCGATCTGCGAACCGTCAGGCGAAAATGCTGGCTCTAAATTGTCTCCATCAGAACCTTCCGTCAAATTCGTCTGCTTGCTGCCGCCAACGCGCTGACGAATCAAATCAAATTTTTCATTGATTTTGCGGGCGTAAACCACCCACTGCCCATCCGGCGAAAGCGCAGGATGCGTTTTGATTCCCTGATTTTCCGTCAACTCGACAAACGTAGAATCCTTCCAGTTCGGCCAATCCTCCACAGTCCCCTTCGCTTTTAATCCAAACCACCAATATCCGCCTGCCAGAATCAGCACCAAGACAATAGCTGCAAGCCCCGCGATTTTTACGGGAAACTTTGGTGGAGTTTTTGGAGGAACACTTTGCGGTGTGGCTTTGGGTGAGGAATCGCTCAATGCAACGGAATCAAGCAAACGCTGCAATCGTTTTAAATCCGCGCGCAAATCTTCTGCCGACTGGTAACGAAGCTCGCGGTCTTTTTCCAGCGTGCGCAAGACAATGTGATCAAGCTCCGAATTCAAATCAGGTCGCGCCTGCGTCGGAAGAATTGGCTTGTAATGAATAATTGCGTCCAGAATCGCTGCCATCCGGTCGCCCTTAAACGGCGGCAATCCGGTCAGCAGTTCATAAAACGTGACGCCGAGGCTGAAAATATCCGTGCGTTGATCAACGTTCTGCCCCATTGCTTGTTCTGGCGACATGTATCTTGCCGTTCCCATCACCGCGCCAGGATTTGTTTTTGCCGGATCGGTTTCGAGTGGGTTCGTGCGATCCGCTGACCTTTGCTGCTCGGTCAGTTTGACCAAGCCAAAATCCAGAACTTTCACATATCCGTCGCTGCGCAACATGATGTTTTCGGGTTTGATGTCGCGGTGAACGATTCCGGCGGAGTGCGCGGCTGACAGCGCAGAACAAATTTGAATCGTTATCTCAAGAGCTTCTTTTTCCCCCACGCGACCGGAGGCGATCACGTCGCGCAACGTCCGCCCTTCAATGTATTCGGCGGCGATGAAGTGCTTGTTTTCAATCTCGCCGATCTCATAAATCGTGATGATGTTCGGATGGTTCAATGCGGAAGCCGCGCGGGCTTCGCGTTCGAATCGTTTGATGCGGGTTGTGTCTTGCGTAAATTGTGTGGGCAAAAACTTCAGGGCGACTTTGCGATTCAATCGTGTATCGCGCGCCAGATAAACTTCGCCCATTCCGCCTACACCCAGAACTGAAATCACGC
>CAZXHW010000384.1:0-7618 GCA_964639915.1 uncultured Heliomicrobium sp. | reverse complement strand
GGATTTCTAATGGCGTAGGTTTTTCTTCAATGCGTGGCTTGGCGAGCGAACCGAAAGCCAGAGATTGAACGAGGATAAAAATTGTTGTGAGGCGCAAAGCATATCTGAGCATAGTGTTTTCCTTTCTATTGTGCTGAACCCGACCTGAAAACATTGATGATCGCAAAGCCAACCTGGCGCAGGGGTTTGCAGACATCCGTCAGAAATAACAGTCAGTTGCCGTGCAGGCAAAGCTCCGAAAGTGGTTTCGCAAAGCCGCCAATTACTCAATGCAATCACCTTATCGCCGCTTCGCGCTGAAGCGGCGAATGAAAAGAGCGCGTTTCCAGGAACGCTTTTGCAGTTGGTATGCCGTGGGCAAATGCAATCAGAGCCGCTTCGTCGAGCGGCTCTGGAAAGGAGGGTTTTGGGTGTAGGAAAAAGAGAAATGTCGAATCAGCCATTCACCAGATGCTTATCCATCCAGTCCAACACCAGCCGCCGCATTTCGGGCAGTTCTTCATGGCCGCAATCGAACAAATCAATGCGGCAATCTTCGGGCTTGCCAAATTTTTGATAAAGCGGTGATAAGTGATCGCGAATGCGTTCAACGCCTGCGGGCGGCGTCAAAAAATCTTTTCGACCGTTTAGGCTCAGGTGCGGACGCGGAACGATCAGTTCATTGATCTGCGCGGTGGAAAAATGCTTGAGCAAGCTTGGCACGTAATAATAAATGCCGTGGCCTTTCAGATTGTTGATCTTCTCCAGTTCTTCAAAGTCCGTCATACAACACAGGTCAATGCAGAGTTTGATGCGTGGGTCGAGTGCGGACAGCCACCAAGCCTTTGTCGCGCCCATCGAAAGCCCAAACGCGCCGATCCGGTTCGGGTCAACTTCAGGACGGCTGACCAGATAATGAACCGCGCGATGTTCATCAAACATCATCATTCCGTATAACACCTGGCCACGCCAGAGCATGTGTTTGAACGCATCTTCTTCGCCGGTTCTGCCGGTGGGATTGTGCTGCCGCTCGCCGAAACACCAGCTATCAATCGCCAGCGTGACAATGCCTTTTTCGGCGACGACTGGTGCGTAAGCTGGCAACACTTTTTGTCCTGTCAACAATTCTTCTTTGCCGACTGGATACGTTCCGCCATGCCAGTGGATGTAAAGCAAGCCGGGCGCTTTTGGCTGGCGTTTGTCTGGAATCAGCAGCAGGGCTGGCACAGGCTCAATGCCATTCAAATCAAGTTCCAGCCGTTCAAGCGTGTAACCATCGCCCTTTTCGGTCTTGATCAGTTTCGGTGGTTTTGGCCGATGATTGAGAGGCAATTCCCCCAGCAAGCTCCACAATAATCGGCGACGCTTTTGCTGATAGGCCGTGAATTCTTTTGCTGTTTTGAACGATTGCGCGTCGGACATTGATGGAATGCTTGAACTGAAAGCGGCGGCAGCAGTGGTCTGTTTGAGAAAATCGCGACGTGGCAAATTGGATGCAGACATAAACAGGTGACCTCGTAAAACCTTCCACCGTTACCAAAAACGATGGCGTGTACGCGAGACTTAGATTTTGCCTTGATCCCCAAAGTTGATCTTGAGATTCGGCGCAAACAGCAGGCAACTCAGCACATGCAGCTTGGCAATGCCTGTGCGCGAATCGTCGGTATGCCAAATCCTGACCCAGAAATCTCTGGTTTCGCCTTGGATTACGAAGATGGAATCGCTTTGCACCATCGGAGCCGGATCAGCCCAGCAGCCTTCGCGCAGTTCGTAAAACAGTTCCGGCAAGTGCTGGCGGAATTCTTCGCGTTCGATGGAAACGTTTTGTTCGTCGAATTCGGCTGGCGGAAGTTCCACCGGTTCGGGCGACTCCAGCAGCACGCGGGCAACAGAGCGCCCGGATTCTTCGCGTCGTTTGTGTAAAGCCATAACTCAGTTCTTCTTTTTCAAAAATTCCAGCGGTACTCGCGCTCCGTAATCGGTGGAGCGCGCCAGCCGCGCAAAGTAATCGTAAGCCAGCTTGGCGACTTTGGCGATGGCTTCGTCGGCGTTGGCGCTTTCGCCGTTGTAGTTCGTCATCACAGAAATGGCGAACGGACGGCCCGGAACATAAACGATGGCCCAATCGCAAGCCACGCCTTCTATGCCGCCGGGTTTGTTGGCAATCGTGATATTTGTTGGAAGCAGCCTGGGAATAGGCGAGCTTTTGCGCAACTTCAAAAACTTCAGCACCTCGTCGCTCAAACTGCGGCTGACGATCTCGCCACGGTAAAGCTTGCTCATCAAGTCTGTTGCGGTAATTGGCGTGGCGGTGTTCTCGTCTCCGCGCGCCGAAGCCGCCACGTCAATCATCTTTCTGCGCAACCGAATTGCTTTCAGCCCTAACTGGTCAAGCGTCGCGTTGACGTTCACCATTCCCGTCTGATCAATCAGCATATTCGTTGCCGTGTTGTCGCTCAGCACAATCATCAGCACGGCCAGATCGTTCAAGCTCAATTGCGAAGTGTGGTCGCCAAAATTATTGATCACGCCGCTGCCGCCAACTTTGTCTGTGCGTTCCAGCCAGCGTAGGTCCGTCAGTTTGTATTTTCCTGCCAAGGCCTGTTTGTGGAGTTCGATCAGCACAGGAATTTTGATCGAACTTCCGGTCGCAAAAGTCAGGTTTTGATTGATCAGAAATTCTTCGCCGGTGGTCAGATCGCGGATGGCCACTCCCATCACACCGTCTAAGCTGGTGGCGATCTTTTCGATTTCAGCGCTGAGCTTTTGGCGGAGAATTGCACGGTTGTCCTCTTGCGCTGCGATTGATTGAAAGGCGAACAACGCAAAACAAAAAGAGAAAAGCAGGCGACGAAGTTTCATATTGTTTCCTTGTTTGTTGATTGGCGCGGTGATTCTGCCTTTGCTCAAAAAGCTGTGCAACTTATTCCTGCTTGGTTGGGCAACCGGAATACGAACATCCTGGCAGCAGGCTTTCACGCTTCATCACCACGCTGTGCGCCGCCACGTGTGTGCCTTCGCCAATGTCTGCGCCGTACAGCAAAACGGAATTGCTCTCAACGGTGGCCTTGCGACGAATCCGCACGTGGTCAATTTTCAACACGCGGTCTTCAAATGTATGCGCCTGAAACTGGCAACAAATGGTTGCGCCGTCTTCGAAATGAAGCATGTCCGGATCAACAACATGAGAGAAGCCGGAACCCAAAACCACGCGCTTGCCGATTTGTGAACCCATCGCCCGCAAATACCAGCCCAGCAGCAAGGTGCCTTCCAGCGTGGACAGCGCTACGCGCGCGTAAACTGCCCAGGCGACATACAGAAAGTCCCAGCGGCTGCACCAGCAAGACCACAGCGGATGAATGCCCGGCTTCACTTTGCCGAGCAAAAGCCATTTCATCGCCAGAATCAGCAAGCAAAAGGCTGACGCCCAGGCAAAGGTCAGCGAAGGGACGATCACAAATAGAAACACTGAACGCGAATACGCGAGTTCGGTAGTGGCCAATAATTCCAGCAAAATCGGCACACTTAGTAATGGCGTTACAGGCAGGGTAAACCGCAATAGCTCCCAAAACAGCCGCGCGCAATACCGCATCAGCGATGGTTCGTGCGTCAGGCTGCGGTCGCATTCGATGATTTCTCGCCTGGGCAATTCAAATGGCGGATGCCCAAACCACGAACTGCCGGGATGGATGATCCGCTCATCGGCGACTGTACACACGCCTAGCAAAATGTCGTCAGGCAGTTGTTGGCCAATGGGAATGATGACGTGATTGCCCAAAAAAGTGTTGTTTCCAAGCTTGGTTGCTGCCAGTGTCACGGTGCCGCGATTAATGCGCGGGCCGCCCAGATAGATTCCATCGGCAAAAAACGTTTCGTCGCCGATTTCGATCAACTCTGGAACGACGTCAATGATCGTGCTGATTTCACATCCGCGACCGATTTTCATTCCTGCCAGCCGCAACCAGACAGGCCAGAAAAGTGTGCCGCTGAGCCATTCGCCTGCAGAACGGACCAGATTGGTTTTCAGCCAGATACGAACGTAGCCGATACTCCACCGGCTGATAATTCCGGGCTGAACTTTGCCCAAAACGCGCATTGCCATGGCCTCAAGCAGCAACACCAACGGAACCGAAAGCACGACCATTAACGAAGCAATCAGAATTGACGTGTGATCAAGTGAAGGATTATAGAGCCAATTCAACACGTGTTCGTCGTGCCAGCCCTTGAACCAGCCAAAAACAATCGCGGGCAGTTCGATGGGCAAAGCGAAAATTGCTGCCAAGCTGACTTTCGCCAGCAGCATCAGACAGCTTTGCCAGAACGGCGACAGTTCGGTGGTGGGTACTGGCTTGGAAAGGGGAGGCGCATGCCCAGCGTGTTGCGCAGGAATTCCGTCCCAGCGTTCGCCGCTGGGAATGCACTTGCCGCTCGACAGGGAAGCGGACGCTGCCAGACAGGCTCCTGATTCCAGCACTGTGTTACCGCCAACTCCCGCGCGAACTTCCAGCGTGCTGTTTTCGCCAAGCACAACAGGCTCAATGACAACGTGTCCATCGGACAGTTCCACCAGTCGAATCGAAGCGTCCTGGCTGACCGTTACGTTGTCGCCGATTTCCAGCAAATCCCATCCGCCGTGGCGCAGGTTGACTCCGCGATGGATATGAACTCGGCGGCCAATGCGAGCGCCCAAAACGCGCAGCGCCATGTTTTGAAACTCGGTGCATTCAATCCATTGCCAGGGAATGGCTCTGGCGGTGGCTTGCACCATCCAGTGGCGGACATAGAAACTGCCCCACACCGCTGCGCGCGTCGGTTGGTAGCGCCCGATCAATAACTTCTTGATCAATGCCGTAAGTAAAACGCTTAGCGGCGCATAAGCCATTAGTCCAAATAGAAACAGCAGCGGGCTTAGGAACACAAATGGGATCAGGCCAAGTTGGTGAACCAGAAGCGGCAGCAGGTCGAAGGCTGCAACATACGACGCTGACGACACGACAATCAGGCCAAGCATCAACCAAAGGACTTGAACAATTGTTGTCAGAAAAGGAAACGTGTTCGACAGGTGGGCATCTGGGACGACAGGTTCTTTCGGGGGTTTTGTCGCAGGTTTCTCTCGTAACGCTTTGTCGGCCAATGCTGCGATGGTTGGCGTTTCGTAAATGTCGCGCACTGCCAGATCGGCCGTCGCCGGATCGTCGCGCAGCAGGGAAATCAACACGGCGGCATTCAACGAGTCTCCGCCGAGGTCATTGAAAAAGTTGTCATTGACAGATACATCACCTGCCAACCGTAAAACACGCTTGACTGCCGCCGCCAGCTTTTCTTCCATCGAATTTCGTGGCGCAATGATCTTTTTGGCATCGCCCGACGATTGAGCTTCAATGGTTGGCAGCGCTGCTCGATTCAGCTTGCCGCCAACCGTCGTCGGCAATTCTTTGATCAGTGCGAATCGGACAGGAACCATGTACTTCGGCAACGTGGCGCGCAACGATTCTTTCAGTTCATCGAAGGGCGGCGGATTGCTGTCGCTTTCCGGGACAATGAACGCCACCAATAACGCCTGGGCGGCTTCGCCCTGAACGCGGACAGCGGCTTCGCGTATGCCTGCGCATTCGGCCAGACGGGTTTCGATGGCTTCCAACTCAATGCGATATCCGCGCAGCTTGACCTGAGAATCAATTCGACCGTGGTAATGCAGATTGCCATTTTCATCGCGGTGAATCAGATCGCCCGTTCGGTAAATCCTGCCAAAGCGCGGATGCGTTGGAAACTTTTCCGCTGTCAGCTCTGGCCGGTTTCGGTAACCTCGCGCCAATCCTGCACCGCTTAAACACAACTCCCCGCGCTCTCCGTCCAGCACTTCTTCCAGCGATTCGTCCAGCACATAGGCTTTCACCCCGCGAACCGGTTTGCCAATCGTGATGGCTTCGCTTTCGGTGATGGTTGTGCGCGTCGCTGTGACTGTGCATTCGGTCGGACCGTAGCCATTTTCCAGGCGGCGGCCTTTCGACCATCGCTCGACCACGTCTTGCGGCAAAGCCTCACCGCCGACGTAAAGCAGTTTCAGATCGGGCAATGCTTCCGCAGGGTTTTCGCAGCCTGTCGAACGAAGCAGCGTTGGCGGAGGGCAAAGCACTGTAATGCGTTCGCGCTGCAGCCAAGAAATCAAATCGGGGCCAAGCCGCGAGGTTTCGTCGTCCATCACGACCAGCGTCGCTCCGGCGGCGAACGCCAGCCAGGTTTCTTCCAGCGATGAGTCGTAGGCGGGTGATGAACTTTGGCCGACGCGGTCGTTCGGCGTCAGGCCGAATTCTTCAATGTCGGAAGCGACCAAATTGGCGATGCTGGCGTGTTCAATCATTACACCTTTGGGGCGTCCGGTCGTACCAGAAGTGTAAATGATGTAAGCCAGACTGCTTGGTTTCAGCCAAGCTGGTGGAGCAAGCGCATCGTTGAGTGGTTGCGCCATCAACCTCGAAGCGTCAAAGACACGACCGGCATCAAAACTGCACTCCGCAAGGCGAACCAAACCATCTCGGTCGGTCAGCACGGCTGCGGCTGCGGCGTCTTGCAGGATGTCGCGCAACTGTTCGTTGGGAAACGCAGGGTCAATGCAGGAATAAGCAGCTCCGGCTTTCAGCACAGCCAATTGGCTGACGTACAGTTCAACGCTTTTGGGAAGCAGAATGGCCACGACACTTTCTTCCGTGACAGAAGGAGTGAGCGCGGCTGCCATCGCATTGGCGCGTTGGTTCAGTTCTGCGTAACTGATCTCCACCCGATTAGGATGTTTGGCTGATGGAGGAATTTCCAGCGCCGTTTGCTGTGGCCAGTGGCGGGCTGTTTGTTCAAAAAACTGATGAAGCAAACCAAAGTGATCTGGTTGCGCTTCGGCGCTAACCAGAGTCTGGTGAGAGGGCAAACTCATAGGAATTTAGAGGTCCTGATTGCTCGTTCGTTTGTTGGTTCCGTGAGATTGGCAGAGTAGGAGATCGTTAGGGCGAAGGCAAGGTTTTAAGAGGGGGAAGCGTTGAAAATAACAACGCCGGCCAGCTTCCCCCAAAATGAAGATGCTGACCGGCGAAAATGGTAAATATCACTTTCCCGTAAGCTTTAAGCCTGAGTGGAAAGAGCAATGAAAAGTGCGAAAACTGCGACGAGCAGCAATAAAAGTAAACGCGATGGGGTGAGGAATGTTCTTGGGTACAGCATCGTTTGGTACAACTCCTAGAAAATGAAATTTGGGTTTAAGCCTGGGGAAGGGCTTTTATTAAGGGTAGTGGTGTGCAGAGTGATTTGGTCACTTGCCCAAAAGATTTAGGGTCAGCGGCGAAACTGAAACCTGGCTGAGTAGGGCAAGGGCAGATAGAATCACTTTCAAATTGCGGGACCAGAGCGATTCGCTCCAGTTTTCAGTTCGTGCGAAAACTTACTCGATTGAGTCTTGGTCGTCAATCAACTTTTCGTTAAAAAATGGCGCTTCAGGCTTCATTCCACAAACGTTCAACAGCCTGTTTGCAGCGCAGGATCGTTTCCAGGCCCCCGTCCATGTGTGGTTCCAGCGAAATGTTGCCGGAATACTCCAGCCGCTTCAATGCGGCCAAGTGCGGCTGGTAATCAATCATGCCTTCGCCAGGAA
>CAZXHW010000383.1:0-7623 GCA_964639915.1 uncultured Heliomicrobium sp. | reverse complement strand
CGAAACTGTCGCTGTTCGGGCGCGTCAACCACGCGCCTTCCGTGACGGACGAACGCGCGCGTTTCTGCGCGGCAAGTTGCGTGGCGCGGCTGGATCATAAAACCGACACCTATACGGTGGGGGCGACCATGACGTTCGGCGCGCACCTCAGCAATGATCTGCGCGTCAATTACAGCAAAGCGGGTGTCAACCAATCGTACTTCATTGACAATTTCGGCGGCGCCATTGTCCCGCCGCAATCGAGCTTGTACCCGTCGTTCACTTCTGGGCCGCAGGGATACATTTACATCGAAGTTGATCCATCGGGCGAGAACACCATCAGCGACGGGTTATTTTCCGATCAAAAACAGCGGCAATTCAATCTCGTCAACAATCTGTCTTACGCGGTGGGCGGGCACGCGCTGAAGTTCGGCGTGGATTACCGCCGCCTCGCGCCCACTGCCGACAGCGGCACGTACCGGCGGAATTTCATCTTTCCGACCATCACGTCGTTGGTGGGCGGCGTAGCGCCGACGGCCTCCCTCGTCGGCATAGACGCGGTGTTGCGCCCGATCTATCAAAACTTTTCGGCTTATGCGCAAGACACCTGGCGGACGACCAGCCGGCTGACGCTGACTTATGGCTTGCGTTACGAAGTCAACCCGGCGCCTTCAGAGAAAGACGGGCGCGAGCCGGTGACGGTGTTGACGCTGAATAACCCGACCAGCCTCGCGCCGCGCGGGACACGTTTTTACGAAACGACATTCAATAACTTCTCGCCGCGTGTGGGAGCTTCCTATCAACTTTCACAAAAACGCGGGACAGTCGTGCGTGGCGGCTTCGGCGTGTTTTACGATCTAGGTTACAACTTTACCGGGACGGCGTTCAGCACGACGCTCTATCCGAACGCGCGCACCCTGGGGTTGACCAATCAGATGTTCACGTCTCCCACGGCAGCCGTACAACCGCCCGCCGTTAGCGCCAATCCGCCCTATCCGCGCATCTTCGCTTATCAACGCGATTTCAAACTGCCTTACACCTTGCAATACAACATCGCCATCGAGCAGGCCATCGGCGCGAGCAACGTGCTCAAAGCGACCTATGTCGGCGCGAACGGCAGACGCCTGGGACGCCTGACGACGCTGGTCAATCCGGGCTTCTTCACGCGCATTGACGCGGTGACGAACGATGCCACGTCGGATTACCACGGGTTGCAGTTGCAATATCAGCGGCGGCTGTCAAAAGGATTGCAGGCCTTGGTTTCCTACACCTTTGCCAAATCGCTCGACATCGTGTCTGAAGAGTCGTTTCAGAACCGGCAATCGCCGACTGGCCGCTTCGATCCGAAACAGGATCGCGGCCCGTCGAGCTTCGATCTGCGGCACGCCTTCAATGCGGCCATAAGCTATGCCATTCCATCGCCGTTTGCCGATGGCGCGGGCAAGGCCATCTTCGGCGGCTTCGGCCTTGACACGATTGTCCGCGCGCGTTCGGCTACGCCGGTCAATGTGCTGTCAGGGCGCGACCCCTTCGGTCTGGGTTTCACGACGGTCTCGCGCCCTGATTTGGTAGCGGGGCAGCCGCTCTATCTGAAAGACCAGTCGTTCGCAGGCGGCATACGGTTCAATCCGGCGGCCTTTGACGGCGTAACGCCCATCGCGCAAGGACGGCAAGGCACGCTTGGACGCAACGTGTTGCGCGGCTTTTCGGCGAATCAGATTGACGTAGCCTTGCGCCGCGATTTCAAGCTGGTCGAATCGCTGAATATGCAATTCCGTCTGGACGCTTTCAATCTGTTCAATCGCGCGAACTTCGCCAATCCCAACGGCATTCTGACCAGCGCCCTCTTTGGGCGCGCGACACAGATGTTGAGCAGCGGGCTGGGCGGTATGAGTCCGCTTTATCAAATCGGCGGGCCGCGTTCGCTGCAACTGGCGCTGAAGCTTCAATTTTAAGCAACACATCAGGCGTGAGGCGGACAAGGAAGGTGCCGCCTCACGCAGTTCATCAGCGGCGAAATGCCCGTGACCACATCAGTGAGGATCATCTACATGAAACATAAATTGACGGTGACCGTGCTGCTCTGCGGCGGCTTGTTCGTAGCCGCCCAGGCACATGATCTGTTTCTCAAATTCGACGGTTACTTTCTCAAACCGAACAGTAAGAGCGCTGTGCGGTTGCTCAATGGTACGTTCCGCGCCAGCGAAAACCCGGTGGCGCGTGACCGGATGGCGGATGTCAGTCTCATCAATCCGCATAGCGGGCGCACAAATCCTCCCGCCGCCGACTGGCGCGATGAAGGCAAATCTGCTGTGCTGAATCTTCAGACCGGTGAAGCCGGAACCTACGTCGTCGGCTTGTACACAAGGCCGCGCGAGATTGCGCTGAAGGCGGCGCAGTTCAATAACTATCTCGCTCATGAGGGACTGCCAGACACGCTGGCGGCTCGCAAAAAAAACAGGGAGTTGAACAAGGACGCCCGCGAGCAGTATTCAAAGCACGTCAAAGCGATCTTTCAGGTTGGCGAAGCGCACACTGATTCGTACAAAACGCCGCTCAACTATCCGGTCGAGATCATTCCACAGCAGAATCCATACGCCTTGAAGGTAGGGCAGGCGTTGGAGGTATTGTGCGTAAAGGATGGTCAGCCGCTCGCGGGGCAATTCGTGTTGGCCGGACGTGAGTTGAATGGAAAGGAACTGGCCGCACCAGGTGTGCGCACGGATCAGAGCGGCCTCGCGCGCATCACGTTGAAGGGCGCGGGCAAATGGTACGTCAAGTTCATTCACATGGCGGCGATCAATGATGCGCAGGTCAACTACGAATCGAAGTGGGCGACATTGACCTTCGAGGTGAAATGAACTTGGTCTGCGCAGCAATTCACTAGGCGTATGCCTTACGAAAAATTCAAAGCAAAGGAAAATCTGCAATGAAAAGACTGTTGACGAGCGTTGTTTTCATTTTGTGGCTGTTTTCTATTGTCAGCTTTGCGCAAGTGCGCGAACTGGCTTCACCCGCTGGAACGGGCAGCGGCCAACCTAATCTCGCCGTCGCGCCCGATGGCCGCGCCTATCTGAGTTGGATTGAGCGGCTGGGCGAGGGGCGTTTCTCGCTGCGTTTTTCCACGCTCGAAAAAGAAAAGTGGTCAGCGCCGCAAGTCATCGCCGAAGGCTCGAACTGGTTCGTCAACTGGGCGGATTTTCCTTCGATGGTCGTGTTGCCGGATGGCTCGCTCGCCGGCCATTGGCTCGCCAAAAGCGGGACGGGGACGTTCGAGTATGACGTGACCATTTCACGATCATTCGACGGCGGCAAGACGTGGGGCAAGCCCTTCACGCCGCACCGCGACGGCGTGAAAGCGGAACACGGCTTCGTTTCGCTGTTCGCGGCAAAGGACGGAAACCTTGCGGCGGTATGGCTCGACGGGCGCGAGATGAAAGCTGATGCCAAAGATGCGCACGGTCACGGTCACGGCGAAATGACGTTGCGCACAGTGAAGATCAAACGCGACGGCACGTTAATTGAAGAAGCGATGTTGGATACGCGCGTTTGCGAATGCTGCCAGACTTCGGCGGCGATGACGGCGGACGGGCCGGTCGTCGTTTACCGCGACCGCTCCGAGCAGGAGATTCGTGACATTTCCATCGTGCGCTTGCGCGACGGTAAATGGAGCCAGCCCGTTTCCGTCTTCAAAGACGGTTGGCAGATCAATGGCTGTCCGGTGAACGGCCCATCCGTTACAGCGGTAGGTCGGCGCGTCGCGGTGGCTTGGTACACTGGCGTCAATGACAAGCCGCGCGTGAAGCTGGCGTTTTCGAGCGATGCGGGCGCGAGCTTTGGCGAACCGATCACGGTGGACGATGGCAATCCGGCAGGACGCGTAGAGACTCTCATGCTGGCAGATGGCAGCGCGTTGGTGTGCTGGCTGGAAAAGCTGCCCGGCGGCGGCGAAGTGCGCATGCGGCGCGTCAAGCCGGATGGCAAGTTCGATGCGGCGATCACGGTCTCGGCCACCGGCGCGGCGCGTTCCAACGGCTTCCCGCAAATGGCGCGCACCGGCAACTCGCTCGTCTTTGCCTGGACGGGGGCGAAGGTAATGACGGCGACCATGTCGCTGCCCTAAACAAAGGTAGCCTGAAGATGACACGAAAACTGATCACGGTCTGGTGGTTCGGCGCTGTCTTGTTTGTTTCGGTCGGCGCGCACGACCTCTATTTCAAATTCGACAGTTACTTTCTGCCGCCGAACCGCAAGGCCACCGTGCGATTGCTCAACGGAACTTTTCGCGCCAGTGAAGCGACGCTCGCGCGCGACCGCATGGTGGATGCCAGCATCGTCAATCCATCGGGCGAACGCGCGCATCCGCCGCCTTCCGGTTGGCGCGATGAAGGCACGACGACCCTGCTCGACTTTGAAACGGCGGCGGCAGGCACTTACCTGATCGGGCTGGCGACGAGTTCGCGCGAGGTCGAGCAGAAAGCCGCCGCCTTCAACGACTATCTGGCGCACGAAGGCCTGCCAAACATATTGGCAGAACGCCGGAAGAACAACCAACTCAATCAAGACATTCGCCGCCGTTACAGCAAGTACGTCAAGGCAATCTTCCAGGTCGGCGAAGCGCGCACCGATTCTTTCCAAACGCGGCTGGGCTATCCGGTCGAACTGGTTCCGCTGCGGAATCCTTATGCGCTAAAGTCCGGCGATATGCTCGAAGTGCTGTGCCTGCGCGACGGGCAACCGCTGGCAAATCAAATCGTAGCGGCGGCGCGTGAATCGAAAGGACGCGAACTGCCCCCGCTCAGCATGCGCTCCGATGACAAAGGCATCGCGCGCTTCAAGCTGAACGGCGCGGGCAAGTGGTACGTCAAATTTATTCACATGACGGCGCTTGCCGATCCGCGCATCAATTACGAATCGAAGTGGGCGACGCTGACCTTTGAAATCAAGGGGGAATCAGCAAAGCAAGGTCGCTGACACGCTCATTGGCAAGCCGCGCATTACGTCTGAATAAAGCGCCGCCGAAATTGTGCTTGACTCTGTAGCCGACTACAGAGTGTAGACTTCTTTCCGTTGAGCAACAAGATTGCCAGCAGAAAGGAAGAGGTATGACGGCAAAAGCACAACGGTACGACGAAATGGAGCCATCTGTGGCTCAGGCCAACAAACCCCTGAAAATCGGCGAAGTGGCTAAACAGACAGGCATTGGCATTGAAACGCTGCGTTTTTATGAGCGCAGCGGCTTGCTGGATGCGCCCGTGCGGACGGAGGCCGGGTATCGCCTTTACGGAGCGGATGCGCTGGCGACGCTGGAATTCATCAAGCGCGCGCAGATGCTCGGATTCACGCTCACTGAAATCAAACGCATTATCGCGGAGAGCCGCTCTGGGGAAAGCCCGTGCGACGAAGTGCGCGAGACAGTCCGGCAACGGCTCGTCGAACTGGATGAACGGTTGCGGCAGATGCAGCTTTACCGCGACGCGCTGGCGAAGACCTTGCGCCAGTGGGACAAAACTGGAAAAGCCGCTGGACGATTTTGCGGTTTGATTGAGAGTACCGAAATTGAGACTCACAAACCGAAGGGACGTAAGCTCGAAAGGAGGGCGCGATGAACGAAGCAATGAAGACGGCTGATTCAAGCGAACCTTTCCCCACGTCAGTAGCAACGACCGCTATTGACCGCGTTTGCGGCATGACGGTCACAGCGCAGGGGGCGGCGGGCAGCTACGAATACGAAGGCGTGACGTATTACTTTTGCAGCACGGGCTGCCTGAATAAATTCAAAACCAATCCGCAGGCGTATCTGAACCCGCCGCTGCAACCGATGACGCACCAGCATGCGTCGCAACCAGTTCAGCTTGTGGGCAAAGCGCAATCGCTGCCGGTGATGACACCATCACCAACCGCGCAAGCCGCACACACCGACCCGGTATGTGGGATGCAGGTGAATCCGTCCACTGCCGTAGGCAGCCACGAACACGGCGGCACGATGTATTACTTTTGCAGCGCGCATTGCCTGCACAAGTTCAAAGCCGCCCCCGCAGCGTATCTGCACCCATCACCAACGCCGCAAACCTCGGTTCCGGCAGGCGCGAAGTACATTTGCCCGATGGATGCGGATGTGGTTTCAGACAAGCCGGGCGCATGTCCGAAATGTGGAATGGCGCTTGAACCGGAAATGCCTATCGCGCCGCTGACGAAGGTTGAGTACACCTGCCCGATGCACCCGGAGATCGTGCGCGATGAGCCGGGCAGTTGTCCGATCTGCGGCATGGCGCTCGAACCGCGCACGGTGACGCTGGAAGAAGCGGCCAATCCCGAATTGACCGATATGACGCGGCGGTTCTGGTGGAGCGCGGCGCTCAGCTTGCCCGTCTTTCTGCTGGCGATGTCGGAGATGATTCCGGGACAGCCCGTGCAGCACGCGCTTTCGCCACGTCTCATCAATTGGATTCAATTCTTGCTCGCTACGCCGGTCGTGCTGTGGGGCGGCTGGCCGTTCTTCCAACGCGGCTGGGCTTCCATCGTCAATCGCAGTCCGAATATGTTCACGCTCATCGCCATCGGCACGGGCGCGGCTTACTTCTTCAGCGTCTTCGCATTGTTTTTTCCCGGCGTGTTCCCGGCTTCCTTTCGCGGGCACGGCGGCGAAGTCGCGGTTTATTTTGAAGCGGCGGCGGTTATCACAGCGCTGGTTCTGCTGGGCCAAGTATTGGAGCTAAGGGCGCGCAGCCAGACCAGCAGCGCGATCAAGATGTTGCTTGGCCTTGCGCCGAAGACGGCGCGCATTCTGTGCGACGGCGGCAAGGAAGAAGACATCGCGCTCGATCAGGTTCATCCGGGCGATTTGCTGCGCGTGCGTCCGGGCGAAAAGGTTCCGGTGGATGGTGTCGTCACCGAAGGCGCGAGCAACGTGGATGAATCCATGGTCACGGGCGAACCGCTGCCGGTTGAGAAAGCGGCGGGCAGCAAAGTCACCGGCGGCACAGTGAACGGCACGGGCGGCTTCGTGATGAAAGCCGAACGCGTTGGCAGCGACACGCTGCTCGCGCAAATCGTACGCATGGTCGGCGAAGCGCAACGCAGCCGTGCGCCGATTCAGCGGCTGGCCGATTTGGTTTCGTCGTGGTTCGTTCCGTTGGTCGTGCTGATTGCCATCATCACCTTCATCGTGTGGGCGGTCGCTGGGCCGGAGCCGCGTTATGTCTATGCCATCGTGAATGCGGTTGCGGTGCTGATTATCGCGTGCCCGTGCGCACTCGGCCTCGCCACGCCGATGAGCATTATGGTTGGTACAGGGCGCGGCGCTACGGCGGGCGTGCTGGTGAAAAATGCCGAAGCTCTCGAAGTGATGGAGAAGGTGGATACGCTCGTCGTGGACAAGACCGGCACGCTGACTGAAGGAAAACCGAAGCTAGTGATGACGGTTGCCAGAGACGGCTTTGACGAATCACAACTGTTGCAATTGGCTGCCAACCTGGAACGGGCGAGCGAGCATCCGCTGGCGGCGTCGATTGTCGCGGGCGCACAGGAACGCAACATTGATTTGCTTACCGTGGACAACTTTCAATCCGTAACGGGCAAAGGCGTCACTGGCAGCGTGAATAATCAATCCGTCGCGCTTGGCAATCAGAAGTTGATGGAGCA